>CANBSH010000003.1 GCA_947372105.1 Chitinophagaceae bacterium | reverse complement strand
GTTAACCTTACTGTAAATGAAGCTGTAGTTCTTACTGCTCAACCAACTAGTGTTGCAATTTGCGCTCCTAATTTTGCGACCTTAACTGTAACAGCTACAGGAACTAATCCAACTTATAAATGGTTTAATAATGGCGCTGAAATCACAGGGGCTACAAGCAATACATATACTACTTCAACATCAGGAAATTATTATGCTGTAGTAAGTAATGCATGTACAAGTGTCACAAGTGCTTTGGCTTCAGTAACAAATAATACCGCTGCTGCGATAGTAACACAACCAGCTGCTGTTATCACATGTGCTGGAACATCATCTAGCTTTAGTGTAAATGCAACAGGTACTAACTTAACTTACCAATGGTCTAAAAACGGTACTCCAATTACTGGTGCTACAAGTTCTATATTAACGTTAAGTAATGTTCAAACATCTGATGCAGCTAATTATAGTGTTGTAGTAACTGGGGCATGCAATAATGTTACTTCAAGTAATGCTGCATTAACTGTAAATAATCCAGTAGCTATTACGGCTCAACCAATTAGTCAAACCATCTGTTCTCCAACTGTAGCTACATTAAGTGTAACTGCAACTGGAACAAGTGTGACTTACCAATGGTATCAAGATGGGGTATCTATTTCTGGGGCAACTTCTAATTCATATACAACTACTACAGCAGGTAACTACTATGTGGTGGTAAGTAATAGCTGTAACAGTGTAACAAGTAATAATACAATAGTAACTGCAAATGCTGCGACTGCAATTGTTAGTCAACCTTCATCTATTGAGGTTTGTACAGGAACAGCTGCAAGCTTTAGTGTTGCTGCAACAGGTACTAACTTGACTTACCAATGGTTTAAAAATGGAGTGATTATTAATGGTGCTACTTCTACCAGTTTGACCATAAGCAATTCACGTCCTCAAAATAATGGTGCAGTGTATACAGTAGTTGTAACTGGCGCTTGTGGTGTTGTTACTTCTAGTCAAGCTACATTAACGGTAAATCAACCTATAGCAATTACGGCACAACCTCTAAATCAAGTAATCTGTTCTCCTAACGTAGCTACTTTAAGTGTGACTGCATCAGGTAATTCATTACAATATCAATGGAGTGATGATAATGGTATTATAAATGGCGCTACAAATGCTACTTATTCAACCACTTCAGCAGGCAACTATTATGTTGATATTACGAATAGTTGTAACAGTACATCAAGTGCTGTAGCAACAGTAACAACTAATATCACTACTGCTATTTCAACTCATCCAGCTTCATTATCGGTTTGTGCTGGAACATCTGCAAGCTTTAGTGTTGCTGCTACTGGTACTAACTTAACCTACCAATGGTTTAAAGGAACTAACGCGATCACAGGTGCAACAAGCTCTATATTAACGATCAGTAATACAAGCGCATCCGATGCTGCTATATATAAAGTAGTAGTAACTGGAGCATGTAATAATGTAACTTCTAATACTGCAACTTTAACAGTAAATACTCCAATAGCGATTACAGCACAACCAATCAATCAAGTAATTTGTTCTCCAACTGTTGCTAGCTTAAGTGTGACTGCAACAGGAAATAATGCAACTTACCAATGGTTTAAAGATGGTGTGTCAATAATTGGAGCAACTAGCAATACATTTACAACAACTACTGCAGGTAATTATTATGCGGTAGTAAGTAATAGTTGTAATACAGTTACAAGTTCATTAGCAACTGTGTCTTCTAGCATAACAACTGCTATTAATGCACAACCAGTTGCCGTAACAACTTGTATTGGAACATCTGCTAGCTTTAGTGTTGCTGCGATAGGTACTAATTTAACCTACCAATGGTTTAAAGGTGCAACTGCAATTACTGGTGCAACAAGTTCTATATTAACATTAAGCAACTTGAGTGCTTCAGATGCAGCTGACTATAAGGTAATAGTTTCAGGAGCTTGTAATAATGTAACATCAAGTGCAGCTACTTTAACAGTGAATACTCCAACTAATATTACAGTTCAACCAGTTTCTAGCGCTGTAATATGTGATGGAACAAGTGTCACTTTAAGTGTAACTGCGACTGGTACTAACTTAACTTATCAATGGTTTGATGATCAAGGAATTATTGCAGGTGAAACGTCTTCTACTTTAGTGGCGAACGCCATCAACAATTACTATGTTGTAGTTAGCGGTGCATGTAATAATGTGACATCTGCTAAAACTGCAGTAACAAATAATGTTCCTGTAAGTATCAATACACAGCCTGCAAGTTCTGTAACAGGATGTATTGGATCTACAGTGAATATGAGCGTTTCTGCGGTAGGTAGTAATTTAACTTACCAATGGTATCAATCTGGAGTAGCCATTTCTGGCGCTACCAATGCGGTATTAACTATAAGTAATTTACAATCTAACAATGCTGGAACTTATAGTGTAATAGTAACTGGAGCATGTAATAATATAACCTCTACTAATACTACATTAATTGTAAATACACCTACTAGTATTACAGTACAGCCAGTTTCTGCTGCTGTAATTTGTAACGGTGCAAATACAGTATTAAGTGTAACTGCAACAGGCACTAATTTAACCTACCAATGGTTTAATGATGCTGGTATTATTATTGGTGCAACAAGTGCAACTTATACCGCATCTACTCCTAATAATTATTATGTGGTGGTAAGCGGTGCATGCAATAATGTATCTTCTGCTAAATCTAATGTAACAACTAATGTGGTTACAAGTATCACCACTCAACCTATAGCTTCCATCACTTCATGTGTTGGATCTACAGTTAATATGAGTGTGACAGCGGTGGGCAGTAATTTAACTTACCAATGGTTTAAAGGATCTACTGCTATCACTGGTGCAACAAATGCAGTATTAACATTGAGTAATATTCAAACTGGAAGTGCTGATACTTATCGCGTAGTGGTAACAGGAGCTTGCAGTAATGTAACTTCTAGTAACACTACTTTAGTGGTGAATGTGCCAACAACTATAACGGTACAGCCTGTGTCTAGTGCAGTAATTTGCGCTGGAACAAGCACTACTTTAAGTGTAACTGCAACAGGCACTAATTTAACCTACCAATGGTATAATGATGCTGGTATTATTAATGCTGCAACAAGTTCCAGCTACACAGCTACTTCAGCTAATAATTATTATGTAATAGTAAGTGGTGCATGTAATAATGTATCTTCTTCTAAATCTAATGTCACTACAACAACTACAACTTTAATTACATCGCAACCACTTTCAGTGGCAAGTTGTGTTGGAACATCGGCTAGTTTAAGTGTGACTGCTACTGGCAGCAACTTAACTTACCAATGGTATAAAGGTGCAACTGCAATTACTGGTGCTACTAATTCTATATTAAACATTAGTAATCTACAAACATCTGATGCTAATACGTATTATGTGGTGATAACTGGCGCATGTGGTAATGCCACTTCAACTAGTGCATCTATCGTAGTTAGTACGCCAACAACTATAACAGTTCAACCAGTTTCTAGTGTTACAATATGCGCTGGAACTAGCACTACATTAAGCGTCACTGCTTTAGGTACTAATTTATTGTACCAATGGTTTAATGATGCGGGTGCTATTGCGGGTGCAACAAGCAATAGTTACACAGCAACAATAGCAGATAATTATTATGTAATAGTTAGAGGTACATGTAATTCTGTATCATCTTCTAAATCTAATGTTACTGTAACAACTGCTACCGCCATAACATCACAACCTGTGAATGTATCAAGTTGTGTTGGAACATCGGCTAGTTTAAGTGTGACTGCTATTGGCAGCAACTTAACTTACCAATGGTATAAAGCAGGTGTGATGATGCCTGGTGCTACGAATTCAATATTAAATATTAGTAATCTACAGCAGGGTAATGCTGCAACTTATAATGTTGTAGTAACTGGTGCATGCGGTACTGTTACTTCAAGTGTTGTAAGTATCACAGTGGCTACACCTACAAGTATTACGCTACAACCAACTGCAACTTCTATTATTTGCAATGGTTCAAGTACAGTATTAAGCGTTACTGCTTTAGGTACTAATTTATCTTACCAATGGTATAATGATGCTGGTATAATTAATGGAGCAACTACTTCAAGTTATACAGCTACTTCTGCAAACAATTATTATGTAATTGTAAGAGGTGCATGTAATAATATCACATCTAGTAAAGCAAGCGTGTTTGTAAATGATGTAACTGTAATCACAGCTCAACCAACTGCGGTGAGTGCTTGTATTGGTTCATCTATAAGCATGAGTGTTTCTGCAACTGGTGATAATTTAATGTATCAATGGTTTAAAGACGGTAATATTTTAACAGGCGCAAACAATGCTGTATTAACAATTAGTAATGTCCAAACTAACAATGCAGGAAATTATTCTGTACAAGTCACTGGATCTTGCGGAATAGTAACTTCTACAAATGCATTAGCTACTATTAATACACCTGCTATTATAACTGTTCAGCCTCCTTCATTAGTTAATATTTGTGCAGGTACAAGTACCACACTTAGCGTGACTGCTTTAGGGACTAATTTAACTTACCAATGGTTTAATGACCAAGGAGCAATTACAGGAGCCACTTCCAATAGCTATGTAGCAACCACCGAAAACAATTACTATGTAAGAGTATTTGGTGAGTGTAATAATATTACTTCTGCTAAATCGGCAGTATTAGTGAAGGCATTGCCTCAAGGTTCCTTAACTGGTTCTACAATTTGTGCAGGCGCAGAAGGTCAATTATTATTCACTTCTACTTCAACAGGAACTGGACCATTTACAATTGTTTATACAGATGGTGTTACTCAATACACTAAATCAAGTGTGATTAGCGGCGTATGGTTTAATACCACTAATTTATCTAGCACTACTAATTATACTTTAGTAAGTGTTCAAGATGCAATTGGATGTATTAGAAGCGACAACTTCAATGCTAATACTACTTCAGTCATAGTAAATCAATTGCCAACGATTACTTCTAATCCAATTGATGTGGTATCTGATGAAGGTAAAAATGTAACATTTACTGTTGCTGCTACTGGAACAGCTGTTAAATATCAATGGCAATTAAGTAGTGATATGGGTGTGACTTATTCTAATATTTTCAATAGTGGATTGTACTCTGGTGCTAATACCAATACATTAACTATTTCAAATATTGTATTAAGAATGAATGGATTTAGTTATAGATGTGTGGTAAGTGGTACATGTAATCCTGCTGTAAGTAGTAATGCTGCATTATTAACTATCACCACTCCATTAGCTTCATTTAGCGTAAACAATGCAAATCAATGTTTATCTAATAATAGCTTCCAATTTACCAACACAAGTAATACCAATGTGGGTACATTGTATTACTCTTGGAATTTTGGTGATGGAGTAGGTACTTCAACAGTAATAAATCCAACATATACTTATAAAAACCCAGGTACTTACTTCGTGAAATTAGTTTCTGTGACAAATTCTGGAGTGAAGGATAGTGCAATGAAAACAATTGTTGTGTATCCTAAACCTAATCCTTCATTTAACATTAATAGTAAAGAGCAATGTTTATTAAATAATAGCTTTGAATTTACGAATACGACAGTAGTATCTGCTGCTCCAATATTTGGATTCAATTGGAACTTTGATAACGGTACCGTGTCAAGCAACATTAGTCCAGTGAAGTCATTTACTGCTGCTGGTAAATATAATGTGAAATTAATTGCAACCACATTCTATGGTTGTACAGATAGCACGACTCAACAAGTTATCGTTGATTCAATGCCTTTAGTAAACTTGATTACTTCTAATGGAACCATCTTATGTAATGGTTCTACCTTAACTATTGCTGCAACTGGTGGTCAGTCGTATCAATGGTATAAAGATGGCATTGTTATACCTAATCAATCTGCAAGTAGCTTGGTATTAAATACAAGTGGGTTATATAGTGTGAAAGCAACTAATTCAATGGGTTGTATCTCACAAAATAATGTCAACACCGCTATTAGCTTAGTAAGTAAACCTATAGCCAACTTTAATTATGATACTTATTGTATTCAAGTACCTTCTACGTTTACAAGTTTATCAACAGTGAACAACTCAGGTATTGTGAATTACAATTGGTCTGATACGAAAGGAAACATTAGTAATAGCTTGTCTCCAACATTCACTTATAATACATCAGGTGCTGTTAGTATGAAGTTGAAAGTAATACCACAAGCTTGTCCATTACTAACAGATAGCTTAGTTCAAACCATCCAAATTGAAACTCCAACTACTCCTGTAAGAATGGGTGTGATAGATATTGCAAAAGGTGAAGATGTTGTATTACGTGCTAGAACATTTGGTACTAATTACTTATGGTCACCTGCAACTGGATTAAATAATCCTAATATTATGTATCCTACTGCTAATTTAACAGCAGAGCAAACCTATAATATTAATATCACTTCTAAATCTGGTTGTTTAACGGTTGATACACTTCAAGTAAGAGTATTTGATAACTATGAAGTATTTGTTCCGAATGTGTTTACGCCTAATGGAGATGGAACCAATGATATCTTAAAGATGAATTTAGTAGGTATTAAGGAAATTAAATTCTTCCGAATTTATAATCGTACTGGATTAAAAGTCTTTGAATCTATGAATAATATGATTGAAGGTTGGGATGGTAAATACAACGGTGTACTTCAACCTTTAGATACATACATGTGGATAGTAGAGGGTATCAATAAATTTGGAACTCCTATTAGACAAAGAGGAACAACAACATTACTTAGATAAAAAATTATAAGATGAAAAGAACCATTGTTCTATTAATTGCGGGATTATTTATGATGACATTGTCAGGGAAGTTGTATGCGCAAGATCCTTACTTTTCTCAATATTTTATGTCTCCGATGTCCAATAACCCTGCTATGATTGGGAAAGGCATTTCAGACATGAGAATATTGATGAATCATAAAAATCAATGGTGGGGATCTAGTGCTGCCGCATTTAGCATTACAAGTCTTTCATTTGAGAAGAAAGTAAAAGCCAGTGAAGAGGCTTTAGATGAATTTGGTGTGGGTGTCATGTTAGAATCTGAGGCATCCAATGGCGGCCTACTGAAAAATACATATTTTTCAGTAGGCTCTGCCTATAACAAAAAAATGGATGAATATTCTACTTTGGGTATTGGTATTAATTTTAATTATGCCAACAGATTTATTGATGTCAATAAATTTCAAACTCAATCTCAATACGGAAGCTTTGGGTTTAATCAATATTTGCCAACCAACGACATGATACAAATTCCTAATTCGAATTATTTTGATGCCAATGCTGGCGTTAGATATTCCATTACAAAACCAACTTGGGGTTTTAATGTTGGTGCTTCTATTTTGCACAATGCAAAAGCGAAAGTGAGTGCTTATTATAATTCAAATTATTCTTTGGAAAGTAGAGTGAATTTCCAATCCTCATTTTATCAAAAATACCGTGAAACAGACGAATTTGGAATTGGCTTGAATTATGATGTTCAGGGAAAAAATCACGTTTTTTCACTTGGAGGTATGTATAAACTACAAATCCCAGGCGTCCATTTAGTACAAAAATTAAATTTAGGAGTTTGGGACCGTTTTAATGATGCCATTGTCCCTTATATAGGGTTTGAATCCAAGGAATGGTGTATGGGCTTCACTTATGATATTGTCACTTCTGATCTTAAAACTTATTATAATTCTGTTCAAAGTATGGAATTGTCTTTTGGATGGCAGTTTACAGGAGGGAAAAAGCATAAAAAGCCATTGACTCACGAAAGAATGTTTGAGTTTTAGTTAAATTGCACATAATTAAAATTAAAATTATTCATGAAGGCTAAAGTTGGCAGTAAAATTCAAAATAATTTTAAAGAAGCATCTTCAAAAAAGGAATCTAGTTTTTCGGTTGCCCATTTTTTTTCTATTCTTTTTTTATTGGTTCATTTTGTCCCCGAAATGGAATCTAAGGATCCAATGGGACCTCAATGGTTTTATGTTTCTATTATTGATTTCACATGCCTGGCTTATATATTTTTAAATTTAAAGTCGTATTTAAAAACATTACAACAAATATTTTATAATAGCTATTTTATTCTATTTGTTGTTTTTTTGGGATGGATATCGCTTTCTTATATTTATGCTATCAATGCTACTGAAACTCTAGTATGTTTAGCTAGAATCTTTGTTAGCTTCTTTGCTATTGTTGGTTTGACCACCTTTTTTCAACAAACTCCTAAAGTAATTCAATTTATCATAGGGTGTATTGTGGTAGCTTTACTGTATGAAGCTGTATGGGTTTTAGCGAACTTTTATCAAAGAGCCGGCAGTTTTAAATTAGATGAACTTATATTAAGTTTATATGGTCATCATGGCAATAAAAATATTATAGCAGCAAGTATTGCTATCAAGATTCCTTTTTGCTTGTATTTTATTTATCACCAACGCAATTTATTATTGCGATTACTATTTTCTATTATTTTAACTTTATCCTTAGCTGCCATTTTCATATTAAATACGAGGTCTACGTATATTTCTATCATTTTGGTATCCCTTCTTTTTTTAGTTTTAATTACTTATGATTTTATTAAGACAAAAAAATTCCAAACCTTTTTTATTAGTCTTTTGCTTTTTGTAATTCCAGCAATATTGGGCCTTTATTTGTCTAATTCGGCTGTTAATTTCTCCAATTCATTGGTGGATAACAACGGCCAAGGCTATGGTAAATTTGCCGATAGGGTAGCGACTATCCAATTAAGTAATGATGCTTCTAGCGGTCGTATTAAGATATGGCGACAAGCAATTGACTACTTTCAAAAACACACCATCATAGGTTGTGGTTTTGGTAATTGGAAATTAGCGTCTATTCCTTATGATAAAGTGGATTTAGATACATTCACCATGACTTATCATACCCATAATGATTTTATCGAAGTAGCGACTGAAGTAGGAGTGATTGGGGTAGGGCTTTATATTTCCCTTTTTATAGTGCTAATCTATTTTGTTTTTAATATCATTAGAGGGACCCATTCACGAGATAATAAGATCATTACTTTATTTACTTTCTTAGCACTTTTGGCCTATTTGGTGGATGCTTCTTTAAATTTCCCTGCAGAAAGAACTATTATACAAACCATTTTAGTTTTTATAATTAGTATTATTATTTTCTTTCATTTTAATAGTAACTCAGAGGAGAATGATTCGAAGCTTTCTCATTTTAACTTAAGTTGGGCCAGATGGAGTGTCTTTGTTTCTATGTTGACGCTTTCGGCTGCTACTTATATTACTTATTCTACTTACAAATCCTTAGTGGGGCAAAGAATTGTATTTTCAGAATTTAGTTCAGATCCTAAAATACCCTTAGATGATGTGAAAGATCTTTTCCCCGAAATCCCTAATTTATCCTACGCTGCTTTCCCCTTGAAGCAAGCCCTTGCTCGTTATTATATTAGAGAAAAAGATTACAATAAGGCCATCGAATTAATTAATGAAAGTGATAAAGACAATCCTTATTTATTTTATGGGGATTTTTTAAAGACCTATATTTATGGTATTCAGGGTCGCGATGATAGCTCTTACTTTTATGCTAAAAAGTCCTTTTATGAACGTCCTAGAACCATGAGTTATTATCAAAATTTACAAGTGATTGCTACGAAATTGAAGGATACAAACGAAATGAAGAAAGCTTTTTATACTTTTAGAAAATATAGAAATGAACCACAAGCTTGGGCTCAGTATATTCAATCTTTATATTACTTAAAAGGCTTGAGTACCCCTTATATGCAAGTGATGACAGACAGTGCTACGCAATTTTTTGCAAAAGATAGCATGATTTTGAAAACACAATCCATGATTTTTAATAAAAAATAGTTTGAAAAAGACAATACCCATAGAAAGTAAAAATAGTACAGCGAATAGTTCATTTGATATTGCTCAAATTTTCAATATTGAGTTCTTTTTCTTTATTGTATTTATAGCAGTACATTTTATGCCCGATATGGGAACCCAGGATCCCATTAATTTTCAGTGGTTATATATGAGTTTGGTAGATGTATTTGTTTTTGGGTATGTTTTAATGAAAATGAATTCGTTTAAAAATTATTTCACTCCTATTTTTAAAAGCATTTTCTTTATCATTTATGTAGCTCTACTTTTATGGATTTCTTTTTCATATTTATATGCAACAAATTCCGTCGAAGTTTTGGTAACTGGTGCTAGGTTTGTCTCTACATTTTTTGCATTTATTACTATATCGCTCATTTTATCGCGAAGAGTGGAATGGATACAACCAATTATGGCGCTTTTAGTAGGGGCTTTATTAGTAGAATCATTTAATACTATCAAAGCATTTAATGCCAATTTAAACGACTTTTCATTAGATCAAAATATTATAGAGTTAAGAGGTCTTAATGGAAACAAGAACGTAATGGCGGCAAGTATTATGATCAAAATACCCTTTTGTATTTACTTTATTTACTCGCTCAAAAATAAAATATACAAAGGGTTGACGTCCATTATTTTATTTCTAGCCTTGCTAAGCATTTTCATTTTAAATACCCGTTCTACATTTGTTTCTTTAATTGCTGTTACTATTTTATATAGTGCATATCAGTTTTTTTACCAATACCGTCAATCCACATTAAAGGCAAAGGCTTTCAACTATTTGTTTTTTATCATTCCTTTAGTTTTTGCCGTTGTTTCTTCCACCCAAATGCTAAATGCAGCTAAAGAATTGCCTCAGAATGCTGGTCAGGGTTATGGAACTGTGGCCGCACGTATTAGTACCATTAAGTTTACGGATGAAGGATCTAGTGCTCGTTTAAGATTGTGGAGAGAGGCTTTGGATTATACTTTAAAACATCCATTCATTGGCTGTGGTTTTGGAAACTGGAAATTAGAATCCATCCCTTATGAAACCGAATTCGCCAACGAAGCAGATGTACCTTATCATTGCCATAATGATTTTTTAGAGATTTCTACCGAAATTGGAATACCTGGTTTTCTTTTATATATTTCTTTATTTGTGGTGCTCACTTTTTATACAGTTAAAATACTTTTGAAATCTAGTAATGAAACAATAGCTAACCTTGCCTTTATATCTTTTTTAGCTTTAGTATCTTATTCATTTGATGCACTTTTAAATTTTCCTTCGGAGAGAACCATTATTCAAACCATTTTTGCTTTTATTATATCTTTCATTTTTGTCTTATTCCATTTTGGAAATGCTTCTGAAAAAAAATTAGAGCCTACCGCAAATTCAACAAAGCAATTATTTACTATTGGGTTTGTCCTATTTATTATTCCCACCATTTATTTGAATTATAATTCATTTGTTTCTTCTCAAGCGCAAAGAACTATTTTTCCCGAGCTTTCTCTTCCGGTTCCTCAAATGCCTTTGGATCAAGTAGAAAATGCTTTCCCTTCTACTCCAAATTTATCTTATTCTACCATTCCTATTAAAGGAGCGCTTTCACGTTATTATATTAGAGAGAAGCAATATGACAAGGCAATGGAATTAATCAAGCAAAGTCGTAAGGATAACCCTTATTTAGGCTATGACTATTATTTAATGACTAGTTATTACGCCTCCAAAGGCATGCCTGACAGTGCTTTATATTTTGCCAAAAAAACATATTTCTTAAGACCACGTGCGATGGCCTATTATCAAAATTTGGTTACTATTGCGGCCATGTCACGTGATTCCACTACTATCGATAGTGCCTTTAATACATTTGTAAAATTTCGTAATGAAGCACCTGCATGGGCTACCTATATTCGTTATAATATTGAATCCAGAAGACGCATTGATCCCCGGGTGAAGCTTTTAGCAGATAGTGCCATGAAATTATTTCCTAATGATAGTGCCATCATTAAAGCAAAGGATATCGCTTATCAACCATTAGAGTCTATTGAATATATTAAACAAGCTTTTATTAGTTTCAATAACAAGGATTATGTAACTTCTGCTGCAAATTATTTAAAAGCAATTCCTTACGACCCCAATAATTTTGCTAATTATGAAAATGTGGGATTATGTTATTATGCTAGCAATATGTTTAAGGAAGCCATTCCTTATTTTGATAAAGCCATTAGTTTCAAAGCTTGCGTATCCGGAAAATCAGCGTTTTTTAGAGGAATTTGCCTCATTAATGCAGGTAGAAAGCCGGAAGGTTGCGCCTCCTTTGTATTAGCCCAAAAGCAAGAGTATCCGCAGGCTTTAGAATTCTATAATAACAATTGTATCAAAAAGTAGTGCCTTAATTGGCTTTAACTTCAACATTAACAAATCAACTAGCATTTTAACGTTTTCATATTAAACCTTTTTAATATTTTCAAGTCCAATTATTTAATAAAAATCCCCTCCTATGTTGCGTAAAGTAATACCTCTTTTAAGCCTTATTATTTTAGGCGCATGCTCTAAAGATAGTGGCACGAATACTTCCACTCCAACTAATCCTGTTACCAATGCAACGGTTCCGGATGTCTACAAAAAAATATATGGGGCGAGCAGTATTACTTCAGATGGTACGTATATTACTATTAAATCCAATGGTCTTCCTGATCATAAGAGCTCCTATTATGCAACCACCAATGCATTATATGATAACTTCTCTGGTACCACTTTTGGGGGTAACAATTTTGTGAAAAATCCTAATTCAATTGCCGAAAAAGCATACGTTTTTAAAATACCTGCAGATCCTAAAGTAGCTACCAATCATATGGCCACTCAGTTGGGAGCTATTGGTGTTTCTTTAAATGGGATTCCTTTTTTTAATCAATATGCAGGACCTAATCAACCATTAACTGGTGAAGTAGTTTCCTTTGATCGTTATTGGGGACATCCGGCACCCACTGGTCAATATCATTATCATGTAGAACCTTTGTATTTAACGACAGTAAAACTGACTAAGTCTTCTTTACTTGGATTTTTGTTAGATGGTTTCCCTGTTTATGGACCTGAAGAAAATGGCGCTGTAGTTGATAATTCAAAACTAGATGCCTATCATGGGCACACTGGAGTAACTGCCGATTATCCTACAGGCATTTATCATTATCACATTACAAGCACGGATCCTTATATTAATGGATCTGGATTTTATGGCACACCCGGTACTGTTTCCCAATAAATGAAAATGCGCATTGTACAATATGCATTGGTGTACTTCATGTTGGGAAGTATGACTATTTCATGTCATACTATGAACCCTGTTGATTCATTTGAAAAGCCCATTCCTATTGATAGTGTTGAAGCTGCAATTGTCATTCCAAATTTATACATCAATCAATTGGATACTTCATTAAAATTTCATCAAGACACATTATATTTTCAATCTAATAAATTTAGTGGGTATGTTTTTAAATTATATACTTCTAAGGATACCGCATTTTTAGGAACTTATTGGAATGGTTTAGAACAGGGCGTTCATCAAAAATGGTATCCTAATAAACAATTAGCGGAGTACAGAATTTTTCATTTAGGTAAAAAAGAAGGGAAACATGTGGGTTTTTGGGAAGATGGGAAACCAAAATTTGAATATCATTTTTTGGATGGAGAATTACAAGGAGTCACGAATGAATGGTATCAAAATGGGCAACCCTATAAAGTGATGCACTACAAAAAAGGGTATGAAGAAGGAAGTCAAAAAATGTGGTGGGAAAATGGAGTCATAAGAGCTAATTATGTAGTGAAACAGGGTAGAAGGTATGGTTTGATTGGCTTGAAATTATGTATGACACCCAAGGATTCCGTTGATTTTAAAACTAAATAGTAATCACTTTATGAGAAATATATTTTTATACTTTGTGTTGCTATTTTTACTTTTTGCTTGTACTAATAATACGATTCAAACAAAGGGTCAAAATCAAGATACTGTAGTTTCCTTACCTTTTTTCAATCATCCTGATTGGACCCCCGAATGGATGAATGCTACAGATAGTCAATATAAAAAAATACATACTATTCCTGCGTTTTCATTCATGGATCAAAATGCGAATGTAATTACAGAGCAAACTGTTGGTGGGAAAATTTACGTTGCCAACTTCTTTTTTACCAAGTGTCGAAGTATTTGCCCTAAGATGACAAGTAATATGTATTTATTACAAGAAGCTTTTAAAATGGATAGTACGATATTATTTTTATCACATAGCGTTACCCCGCAATCCGATTCAGTTTCAGTGTTACATCAGTATGCGATTCAAAATAAAGTAAATCCAAAACAATGGCATTTGTTAACTGGAGCACAAAAGGATATCTATGCATTAGCTAAACAACAATATTTTGCAGGAGACACAGTGGGGTATTATCAATCAGGGGATGAGTTTTTGCATACCGAAAATTTTATATTAGTAGACAAACATCGACGTATTAGAGGCGTCTATAATGGAACACTCTTAGTTGAAATTGATCGCATAAAAGAAGACATTAATATACTAAAAAAAGAAGAGTAAACTTTTAGCTAATAAATTCAAAAAGGCTATTTTTGCCTTCCATTAATAAAGTTATTAATAAAACAATATGCCCTTACCTACAGATAAATATTTTGAAATACTTTTTAGAGTGGGTAGCCGCTATTATTTCTTAGCTGGAGTTATTTTCTTACTTTTTTATGTGGTTCTTAAAAATAGAATTATTGACCATAAAATACAATTACATTTTCCAAAGTATTCGGATTATGCTCGTGAGATTTTATATTCTTCTATCACTATTTTAATTTTCGCACTCGTCCCAATTATTTTTATTTACAATCCTGATATTCGTCCTTATACCACTTTATATCAAAACATAAGTGATTATGGAGTGGCTTATTACATACTTGCTTTCCCCCTCATGTTTATAATACATGACACTTATTTTTACTGGACACATCGTTTGATGCATCATAAAAGACTTTTTAATATCATGCATTTGGTGCATCATAAATCTACTAATCCTTCACCATGGGCTGCTTATGCATTTCATCCTTTGGAATCCATTGTAGAAGTGGGAATTTTTGTAGTTTTTTTATTTACCATTCCAGTTCATAAAACACATGTGCCTTTGTTCTTCTTATTTTCTATTATTTATAATATATATGGACATTTAGGCTGGGAATTGTATCCTAAAGGGTTTTCCAAAACAATGATTGGCAAATGGATCAACACTTCTGTCAATCACAATCAACATCATAAATATTTTAAAGGTAATTACGGTTTATATACTTTATTTTGGGACCGTGTCATGGGAACGATTCGTCCCGACTATGATGAAGCTTTTGAGGAAGTAACAAACAGATAATAAATTAGGCTGTTACAAACCTCTTGATTTTATTTCTATTTATCTTTTTTTCTGCATACCACATTTCATAGTTGCTTTGAAGATTTATCCAGAATTCAGGAGTGTTATTAAATGCGATAGATAGTTTGATTGCCAGTTCAGGGCTAATCCCTGCTCTTTCGTTTACGATTGCCGACAAGTTTACTCTAGCCATACCTATACCATCTGCTACTTCTGTAATAGTTAGTTCGTATTCCTTAATAAATAATTCTCTCAAAATGGCCCCTGGATGAGAAGGGGCTAATTTCCTTGTTTTTGTTTTCATTTCAAAATTTTAATTTCATTAATGATAATCAACTAGGTCAATGTTCAAAATATTTTGCTTTTCAAATTTGAAAAGCATTCTTAAGTTTCCTGTAATATTTAATGACCAATATCCTTCGTAATTCCCTTTTAGTTTATGAATATTCTTTCCTAATGCTGTGATATCTTTTTCTTCTGTTATTGCATCTAAGGCGCTCATAATCATTTCAAGTTTAATTAAATATCGATTATCTAAAAGTGCTGCATCTCCTTCCTCATAAAATTTCCGTAAACCTTTATGTGTTATTGATGTAATCATTTGGCAATGTTACACCGTCATGTGTAATATTACACATTATATTTGAATTTTAGTAAAAACACTTAGATAATTAGGTTTATTTATACCTATTTCGCAATAAAGTAAACCCCCCAACTTATAAGGTAAGCTAAGCCGGTCATCATGAAAAACTGTATGGTAGGCCATTTCCAAGAACCTGTTTCACGTTTTACAACCGCCAATGTACTCATGCATTGCATGGCGAGTACATAAAATAACATTAGGGATAAGGCTGCGGCAAAACTGTATACTTTAGTTCCATCTGGTCTAACTGCTGCTTTTAGCTTTGCCCTCAGTGAACTATTATCTGACTCTTCTACACTATATAAGGTGGCCATGGTTCCCACAAACACTTCACGTGCTGCGAAGGAAGTAATTAAGGCGATGCCAATTTTCCAATCATATCCTAAGGGTGCAATCACCGGTTCCAATTTTTTACCCATTAACCCAGCAAAAGAGTTTTCTAATTTTTGTGTTCGGTAAATTCTATCAATTTGCTTTTGTTGATTCTTATTATGATTGATATTATTTATAGTTTGTTGTATGTGGCTTGCTTCCACTTGCTGCATGCGCTCGCTGGGTCCGTAACTACTCAAAAACCATAACAGTAAACTAATTACTATAATGACCTTACCTGCATCTCTTACAAATATGCCTGCTTTTTGTATCATCGTCATACCAATATTTTTCCAACGTGGCGCACGATACATAGGAAGTTCTAAGATAAAGTAACTTTTCTCTTGAATTTTTATAAATAACTTTAAAACAAAACTCGCTAATAAAGCCATGACAATACCTAATACATATAATCCCATCATCAGCAATCCTTGTAAACTTAAAAATCCAAAATAAATTTTATCATCTACGACCAGTGAAATTAATATGGTGTACACAGGCAAACGCGCACTACAACTCATAAATGGAGTCACTAAAATAGTAAGTAACCTTTCTTTTTTGTTTTCAATATTACGTGCACTCATGATAGCTGGCACGGCACATGCAAACCCACTAATCATAGGCATCACACTTTTGCCATTCAAACCCACTTTACGCATCAATTTATCGCTTAAAAAACTAATGCGTGCCATATAGCCAGTATCCTCTAATAAGGTGATGAGACCAAATAGAATCATGATTTGTGGAACGAAGATGACGATTCCTCCAATACCTGCTACCAATCCATTTACAATTAAATCCTGCCACCATGCAGTGGGCAATAGGGCATTTAAATAGGTAGTTAAATTGGTGAATATCCATTCAATACCATCCATCGGAAACTTCGCCATCCAAAACACCGATTGAAATAAAATAAAGAGTACCGAAAATAAAATCGCATACCCTCCTAATCGATGTAAAAATATAGTATCTAATTTTTCAGATCTTTTTTTAGTGGCAGTAGGATCGGGGGTCACTACATTCTTTTTCATAATCTCTTGAATGCGACCATACCTTTGCAAAATTTCTTGTGCTTGCGTTTTGGTATGGTTAAAATCATGATCTATTTCAATTTGTTCAATCGTTTCTTGCATTTCTTTTTCCAAAGGGAATGCTTCATGATGCATTAAATAATGTAATGCCGCATAATCGCTATGCGTTGGGTATAATTTTTTGAAAGAATTGATGGCTTCTGGAGCCAACTGTTGGTTATTGATAAAACTTTCTTGATTTCGAGAACGCTTAGTGCTTATAATACTTGTGAGCGCTCTTTTTAAATCACCTAACCCTTTGTTTTTTCTAGCATCCACGGCTACCACTGGGATACCTAAATCCTCTTGTAATCCTGCGATATCTATTTTAATTCCTTTTTTAGTAGCTAAATCGTTCATGGTTAAAGCCAACACAACAGGTACTTTAAGATCAATGATTTGACTGCAAAAAAGCAGATTCCTTTTTAAATTACTAGCATCGGCTACCAATAAAATCATATCTGTCTGAATGTCTGGGTCCACTCCCATAAGTACTTTATAGGCAACCCATTCATCTTCTCTTTTGGGGTAAAAACTATAGGTCCCAGGCAAGTCAATTAAGGTGCTCGGAAATGACCCCAACATTAAATCACCCGTTTTTTTATCTACAGTGACCCCGGGAAAATTACCCACTTTTTGATGCAAGCCAGTTAAGGCGTTAAAAAGTGAACTTTTACCACAATTGGGATTCCCCACTAAGGCGATATGAATACTTGGCTTCATGCTAGGGGGCAAAGCTAACTTTTATGTATAAGCCTTTGTTACGAAATAGGAAATTGAGGGGGGTGCCAAGGTCCTGACTTATATCATCTTTTGGGCAGCATACCCATGGTCTGAATACCCTTGATTTACAAGGTTTTGAATCCTTTGTGTGAATTCCTATTTGCTTTACTTATTTTTACATTATAAATAATCATAGTGTATGCGTTTTATAGTAGTCATTTTAGTAGTGTTAGGTCCTATTTTAGGAATGGGTCAAAAAGTAAAAAAAGCCGACAAGGTTTTAATGCAACATATTCAAAATCACATTCAATATTTAGCAAGTGACGAATTAGAAGGTCGTCGTGCTGGAAGTGCAGGTGAATTAAAAGCAGTAAACTACATCGTAGCACAATATCAAGTTTTAGGAATACAACCTATGGGAACCGAAGGGTATATTCAATCTTTCCCTATTGATGAAGGAAAAAAATTAACAGCAACTTCTTATTTGCATATCAATAAAAAGCCATTGATTGTAGAAAAAGATTTCTTTCCTTTATCGAATAGTGGCATGGCTGATATTACTTCTAAAACTTCTATGGCATTGAATGAATCCAATCAAGTTTGGTTCAAAGATTTAAATGAAGCTTTTGAAGAAAATACAAGTAATCCTCATTTTGATATTAATGAATGGGTTAACAATACCGTTAAAAATGTAAAACAAAAAGGGGCTACTGCTTTATTCTTATTTAATAAAGGCACGGTGGTAGATAATATTCAGTACAATAAATTTGATACCACTAAAGCGTTTGAGCTTCCTGTTATTTATATTACTAAAGAAGGGGTTACAAAAGCATTAGGAAATGAGATTGAAACCTATGAAGTGGAAGCCAGCATTCATTTTGAGCATGGTACGCGTACGGCGCACAATGTGGCTGCGTTCATTGATAACAAGGCTGCTAACACGGTCATTTTAGGAGCACACTTGGATCATTTAGGATACAATCAAGATCACAATGCTTTAGATATAAATGATCAAGTAAGAAATGGTGCAGATGATAATGCCAGTGGAACGAGTGCTTTAATTGAAATCGCAAAATCTCTTGCAAAAAAATCACCTAAAAACAATAACTATTTAATTCTTCATTTTTCGGGTGAAGAATTAGGATTGTTTGGAAGTAAGTATTGGTTGGAGCATCCAACGTATCAAGGTAATTTTAATTACATGATTAATATGGATATGGTGGGTCGTTATGATACCGCTCGAAAATTAACAGTGGGTGGCTATGGCACTTCTAGTAAGTGGGCTAGCATTTTAGCGAATACACCTACCACTTTATTAACGCATTATGATAGCGCAGGATCGGGCCCAAGTGATCACGCTAGTTTTTATCGTAAGGATATGCCTGTGTTATTTTTATTTACAGGAAGTCATAGTGATTATCATAAAGCGTCTGATGATTGGGACAAAATTAATTACAACGGAGAAGCAGCTGTTATTCATTATATACAAGCGATTATTAAAAATACAGATGCTGCTGGCAAACTTGATTTCTTAAAAACACGTGAACAAGCAATGGGCAAAAGTAGCAAGTTTACAGTGAGTTTAGGGGTGATGCCTGATTATGCTTTTACGGGTACGGGGGTGCGTATAGAAGGTGCTACGCCAGGCAAGCTGGCAGAGCGTTTGGGCCTAAAAGGCGGCGATGTTTTATTGCAAGTGGGTGACTATAAATTAGTGGATGTGATGGGGTATATGGGTGCCTTAGGGAAGTTTAAAAAAGGGGACAAAACCACTTTAATTTATAAACGCGGAAATGAAGAGATAAAAGTGGACATTGAATTTTAATTGATTTATTTTTGTTGACATTATTTTAATTTTATCTAAATACTTTGAGCAGTAAATTAATTTTAGATCAGGACGCTATTAACGAACACGATTTTGAAGGTTCGCGTATTTTAGGTATTACAGCGCCTATTAAAAATTATCAGTTTTGTATTTTATTAAATCAATACATGGGATTTGAGTTTCGTTTCAATCCCGATCATGAAATTGCTTTGAAGCGAAAAAATAGAACCTATTATTTTTCTATGTATGAGGGGAATGAATCCAATACCTCTATTCAACATTTTGTGTATCACAATCAATTTGACGGAGAGTATTTGCTCCCCGAATTAAAACATATGGATTTTATTTGGTGGATCAGAGGGGAGTGGATTGAAGATGAAAAAGTCAATGACATATTGCAAACTATTCGTGGGATGAAAGGCGTACAATTAGTCGTAGAGCTCACTCCTGAGCATATCAAAAACAAAGGCAACTTGATTTTTGAATAATCACTTACACCTGCACGGTGATATTTTTGTCTCCCTTTGTAGTACAATATCCAATGGGCTCAATAGTTTCAATGCCTGCATTTTTTAAAATGGCTTGCACTTCAGCTAAAGAAGCGGGTGCAACAGCGATTAACAATCCTCCATTCGTTTGAGGATCAGGAAGTAATTGAAATGCTTCCATTACATTAACGCCTGGTTCAAATGCTACTCCTTTACTATATGCATTCCAATTGCGTGAAGTTGAATCTGGGACTGCTTTTAATGCTATGTAGGTTCTCGCTTGTTCAATTATAGGAATAGTATGGTATTGAATTTCGGCACTCAATCCACTTCCTTCCATCATTTCTGTTAAGTGTCCTAATAAACCGAATCCAGTAATATCCGTCATCGCATGTACTCCTTGCACACTCCCTAATTGCTCTCCTACTTTATTTAAGGTGGTTAATTGCTTCACTAATAATGTTAAATCTTCGGGAGTTAATAATTGTCTTTTTTGTGCAGTCGCTAACACGCCCACTCCAATAGGTTTAGTAATTAATAAAACATCGTTTACTTGTGCTGTATTATTTTGCTTTAAATTTTTAATTGCAATCATGCCGTTCACTACTAATCCAAAAATAGGATCTTGACTATCTATACTATGTCCACCTGCCATCACAATACCCGCTTCCTGACACACTTTGCGCGCACCTTCCATTACTTCACTTGCTACCGATGCTGGAATAGTATTGATAGGCCAACCTAAAACTGCTAGCGCAAAAATAGGTTTGCCACCCATTGCATACACATCACTTATGGCATTAGCTGCAGCAATTTGGCCAAAGTAAAATGGATCATCAACAATAGGCATAAAAAAATCGGTCGTACTTATTAATGCATTGTTTTCATCTATTTGATAAACTGCTGCATCATCTTTACTGTCATTACCTACTAATAATTGTGGGATATTATTTCCTACACTATGTGTTGCTAAAATTTCAGAAAGTACTGCAGGTGCAATTTTGCAACCACATCCGCCACCTTTTGAATATTGCGTTAATTTATATTCCATGAATCTTTTTTCTTTTTATTATTCTTTTAAATATTTTTTATCAATTTGAATTTTTTAAGGGACAGGGATTTCTATAATTTGTTTTTCGAATGCTTTAAGGGTTTCTACCTCTCCATTTTCTAGCCATAAACCAATCGAATGATCCAATGCCTTTGTCAATGATTTTTGCATGGATGAAATTTCCCATTGCTTCCCTGTAATTTGTTTTAAAGAAACTGGGTTGGGAGCATCGCTTGAAAATTTTGTTTGATTCATGTTAAATCCAATTCCAATGACGGTCCAGGTCCAGGATTCTCCTCTAAGTATGTTTTCTATCAGAATTCCTCCTGCCTTTCTGTCACGCCAGTAGATATCATTGGGCTTTTTTATTCTAGTTTCATCCCCTGCGAATGCTGCAAAAAAGGCCTGTGCACCCAAAGCAACTGCTGCCGACAACCCAATTTGGTCCTTTGGACCCCAATTTTGTTCCATTTTCAAGGTTTTTAGCTCTAAAACATAGCTACAAAGTAGGTTTTCGCCCTTGCTACTCTCCCAAACTCGACCATGTTGCCCCTTTCCATGGGTTTGAAAATCAGTACGATAGCAACTGCCAGATACCGCTATTTGCTCTTGAATTTGCTTCATGGCATAAATATTGGTACTATCTACACTAGACAGTTCGATGAGCGGCGCTCCTAACAGGATAATTGGTGTGGCAGGTAACAAAGAATTGTTATTTTTGTAAAGTTAGCATAGATTCATATTCATTAAAATTATCTTTAGACTAATAAGGCATTCACCCATAAATTAAACGCATCCTTGGAACCTCTTTCCGCTATTACCAATCGTAAAAAAACTACGACCACTCAAACGACACGCAATTCTAAAATTTTCAAGACCATTATTCAGGCTATCCAGGATAAAAAAGGCGAAAATATAATCAGTTTGGACCTTCGCAAAATTCACGAAGCAGCCACTGATTTCTTCATTATTTGCGAAGCTAATAACATTACACAGTTAAGGGCGATTGCCGATAATGTGGAATATGAAGTCAAAACAAAATGTGCCGAATGGGCGTATAAAAGTGAAGGAAAAACAGCTGCTCAATGGTTGTTAATTGACTATATTAATATAGTAGTACATGTGATGCATCCTGATTCCAGAAAATTTTATCAGTTAGAAGAAATGTGGAGTGATGCAGATGCGAAAATGCATGACTTATAAAAAAAATAAAACCAGGTAGAAAAATAACTATCTGAAATGATAACTAGTATAAGAAATTACTAGTAAAATAATTACTAGTTGGAATAAATAAGAAGCTCGAAAAATAAAAGAATATATGATTCCTGAAAATAATTCAAATAAGAAAGGTACTCCTAAGGGAGACGGTCCTAAATTACCTAAGTTTAATGTCTATTGGATATATGGTTTAATTGCATTATCCCTTTTGTCTGCTCGTTTTTTTCAAATGGCACCAGATATTATTACGACTACCGAACAAGAGTTTAAGCAAGTGATGTTGACGAGAGGTGATGTAGAGCGTATTGACTTAGTTCAAAACAAAGAATTGGTTCGTGTATACATAAAACCAGATAGTATTGAAAAGGATTTTTATGTACAAAAACTAAAACGTAAAATTGAAAAAGCAAAAGTAAAAGGCGTTCCCTTATTTGAATTTAGTGTGACCGATTGGAATAGTTTCAATGAACGTTTACAAAAATTCTACGAACAAAAAAGTATTCAAGAAGTTCCTCAAAATACAGTGAAAGAAGGGGAGTGGTTTGGACCTATTGCCAATACTATTTTTTCATTGGGATTACTTGTGGTGGTTTGGGTGCTACTCATGCGCAAGATGGGCGGTGGCGGAGGAAGTGGCGGTGGCCCAGGGGGTATATTTAATGTTGGAAAATCTAAAGCTACTTTATTTGAAAAAGGCGGCACTAAAGTGAATATTACTTTTGCGGATGTAGCAGGTTTAGAAGAAGCCAAAGAAGAAGTGATGGAAATCGTAGATTTCTTAAAACAACCCAAAAAATATACAGCCTTAGGCGGTAAAATTCCTAAAGGGGCTTTATTAATAGGCCCTCCAGGTACAGGTAAAACTTTATTAGCGAAAGCGATGGCAGGCGAAGCGCAGGTTCCTTTCTTTAGTTTAAGTGGATCCGACTTTGTTGAAATGTTTGTGGGTGTGGGAGCGAGTCGTGTGCGTGATTTATTTAAGCAAGCGCGCGAAAAAGCACCTTGTATTATTTTTATTGATGAGATAGATGCGATTGGTCGTGCTCGTGGTAAAAATGCCATGATGAGCAATGACGAACGTGAAAATACATTGAACCAATTATTAGTGGAAATGGATGGTTTTGGCGGCGATACAGGTATTATTATTTTAGCTGCAACCAACCGTCCCGATGTGTTGGATTCTGCTTTATTAAGACCAGGACGTTTTGATCGTCAAATATCTATTGATCGTCCTGACTTAAAGGGACGTGAGGAGATTTTTAAAGTACACTTAGGTCCTATTAAAGTATCAGAAAGTTTAGACATTCATAAGTTAGCGGAACAAACTCCAGGATTTGCAGGAGCAGACATTGCGAATGTATGTAATGAAGCCGCTTTAATTGCAGCTCGTAAAGGAAAGACAGGTGTGGACATGAAGGATTTCCAAGACGCCATTGATAGAGTGATTGGTGGATTAGAAAAGAAAAATAAAATCATTTCAAAAGAAGAAAAAGAAGTGATTGCGTATCATGAAGCGGGTCATGCCATTTGTGGTTGGTTTTTAGAACATGCGTATCCATTATTAAAAGTAACGATTGTGCCAAGAGGTACAGCTGCATTAGGGTATGCGCAATACACCCCTAAAGAACAATACTTATATACTACCGAACAGTTAACCGATCAAATGTGTATGACATTGGGTGGTCGTGCTGCTGAAGAAATTTTCTTTGGTCGCATTTCAACTGGCGCGTCTAATGATTTACAACAGATCACTCGTATGGCGTATTCAATGGTGACTACTTATGGCATGAATGATAAAATAGGGAACGTAAGTTTTTATGATCCTTCACAAGAAAACACTTTCCAAAAACCATTTAGTGAAGAGACTGGAAAAATCATTGATGAAGAAGTGCGCAAAATGATTGACGCTGCTTATCAACGTACTTTAGTTTTATTACGTGATAAAAAAGAACAAGTAGAAAAATTAGCAAAAGAATTATTGGATAAAGAAGTGTTGCATAAAAGTGATGTAGAAGAGTTAATTGGCAAGCGTCCTTATGAAGAAGTGAAGGAAGTGAATTTAGATGCTCCTGCTGAAGTTGCTGCAGAAGTTGTAACGCCTGCTGAAGTTGTATTAGAAACTGCAACCACTCCTGATGTAACTACAACAGAAAATAATTCAGATACTCCACTTTAATACTTTAATAGCATGGACTCGCAAGGTGCAAGAATTAAAATATTACATAAAATTAAAAAGGCTTTGAGGGATCCTGTGCCTGTGCCTTTTCCTGATCAGGTGGCAGATACTCCGGTGTTCATGCCTTCTGGGGAAGAACTTACTATCGAGTTTGCTGAAAAATTCACAGAACTATTAGGCAAGTTTGTATACTGTGCAGATGAAGCAGAGTTAGTTAAAAAATTATCTGGCCTCATTCAACAACAAAAATGGGATAAAATTTATTCTCGTGAGGCAGGTTGGTTAGATGATATGAAGGAATATCATTTTGATCCTGTAACCACAGACGACTTAGCAGGTTGCGATGCTTCTATTACTTTATGTGATCATTTGGTAGCACGAACTGGAACGATTGTATTGAGCAGTCAACAATTAAGCGGAAGAACTTCTAGTGTATATGCACCTATTCATATTTGTATTGCTTACACGCATCAATTAGTGTTTGATATATCTGATAGTTTAGCGCAGTTTAAAAAAGAAGCGGATGCAATGCCGAGCATGATTAGCTATGCCACTGGACCTAGTCGTACAGCGGATATTGAAAAGACTTTAGTGGTGGGGGTGCATGGCCCAAAGGAAGTGTATTGTTTTTTAGTAGATAAATTAATGGACTAGTAGCTTCATCATAAGTGAATTTCCTCATTTAATATAGCATCATGGATTTAGCACCGGGCAAAAAAATATATTTTCTCTCTGACTTTCATTTGGGGGCACCCAATAATATTGAAAGCCGTCAAAGAGAGGATGCTGTGGTGGCCTTTTTGAAACAAGCAAAGCAAGATGCAGCCGCTTTTTTTATTGTAGGTGATATTTTTGATTTCTGGTTTGAATATAAAACAGTGGTCCCCAAAGGATTTATTAGATTATTGGGCTGTTTGGCTGAAATCTCGGATGCAGGTATCCCATTGCACATCTTTACCGGTAATCATGATTTATGGATGAAGGATTATCTCACACAGGAATTAAATGCTAAAGTGTATTTTAAACCTCAAGTTTTTCATCTTGGAAATAAAAAGTTTTACATAGGGCACGGTGATGGACTAGGCCCTGGAGATAGAGGGTATAAGTTCATTAAAAAAATATTTACAAATCCTTTGTGTAAATGGTTGTTTAGGTGGATACATCCTGATGTAGGAATTCAGTTAGCCAATTTTTTTAGCAGTCAAAGTCGTGCAAAAACAGGGAGCGCTGACGAGCAATTTTTAGGAGAAGATAAAGAGTGGCTTATTATTTATACCAAACAAAAAGCAACAGAAATAAATGTTGATTATTTTGTTTTTGGCCATCGTCATTACGCTATTGATTTTACCATTAATGAAACCACTCGATATATTAATTTAGGAGATTGGATCAAATTGTATACTTATGGTGTTTTTGATGGTAATAATATGTCTCTTGAAAAGTGGACTTTAAAATAATCTTTATGAATCTGGAACAAGAAATATTAAGCAATCCCCTTAAAAATTATTTGTATATACTTGGCGTTATTTTAGCAACTTATATTTTTAAAAGATTTGTATCCCGATTTTTTGCAAGCATCATATACACTTGGGTAGACAAAAAAAATCATTCAGAGCTTCGTAAAAGTCATGTGCATCGTTTGGTAGTGCCCATAGAGCAATTTTTATTATTTCTTGTTGCTGTTATTGCTTTATATGAATTAAAATTCCCTGAAGTATGGAATGTTCATTTATTCAAATTGACTTTGCAACAAGTCATTGAGTCGGTTGTCAAATTATTCTTTATTATTTTACTAATACGTGTTTCACTTCGCACACTTGAATTTATTTCTATTATTTTAGAGGAAAGATCTAAGTTAACAAAAGATCAAACAGATGATCAGTTAGTTTTATTTTTCAGAGACTTTTTCAAGGTCATTTTATATATCATTGGGGTGTTGCTGGTATTGCGTTATGTATTTAATGAAAATATTGGCAATTTAGTGACCAGCTTAAGTATCGTAGGAGCCGCTGTGGCTTTATCTATGCGAGAAAGTTTGGAAAACATCATTGCTTCTTTTATTATATTTTTTGACAAGCCATTTACAGTGGGTGATTTAGTGAAAGTGAATAATTTCACAGGCACCATTGAAAAAATTGGATTGCGTAGTACTCGTATTCGAACACAGGATAAAACATATATCACGGTTCCTAATAAACAAATGGTAGATACGATTGTGGATAATATTAGTTTGAGATCTGAGCGAAAAATTGAAATGGATATTCAATTAAGTGTACAAACATCAGCTAGTTTAATTTCAGCATTAAGTAATCATATGCGTTTGATGATTGCACAAGAATCAAATATTATTTCTTCTTCAGTTTTTGTAGCTGAAGCAGGAAAGCAATCGCATGTTATTCATGTAGAATGTTTCATTTCCATGCAAGTGGATATTAATTCACTTCAACAATTAAGAGAAAAATTAAATGTGGCGGTGATTGAATTTGCGAATCAACATCAAATTCAATTTTCAGACAAAGGCTAATTTATAAACTACTTTTTAAGCTGACTAAAAAACTGCGTAAGTTTTTTAAGCTATTTAAAATAGCAACATCTTTTTCTGCTTTTTCCTTATTATTTTTCAAATAAGTTTTTGCGCCATCAATGGAGTATTTTTTTTCACGTAGTAGAAAATGAATTTGTTTTAAAAATTCAATATCCTGGGCTCTAAATAGTCTATCCCCCTTTCTGGTTTTACGTGGTTGTATTTGCTTAAACTCTTTTTCCCAATATCTAATTAAGGAAGTGTTCACGTTAAACCAATGAGCCACTTCTCCAATAGGGTAGTATAATTTTTGTTGTAAAATTTCGGCCGAAGGAATATTTAATTTTCCCATTTCAGCATCCATAGCTGCAAATGATTTACGACCTCTTTTTTGTTTGCTGTGATGTGCATTTAAATGTTGGGCAGCACGAGATACAATAGGAAGAGATTCTTCTTCTAAAACATTTTCAGTAACTACATTTAAAGTTTGTTTAGGAAGGTTTGCTTTTTGTAAAATAGTACTGGCTTTGGAAGTCTTTGGCGCGACAATATGAACCGCTTCAGAGGGTTCACTACCAAATAAATCCATTTGTTGCAAGTGCTTCGCCATAAATCAAAGTTAAGGTTCTATTTACTTGAACTAATGCCTATAAATGATTGGTGGATAAATTGTTAAGTAAGGTGTATTTTTGCATATGCGTTTATTTCTATTAGCTGACAGTTCATATCACATTCCACCTATAGTGGTGTACCAAAAAATATTGGATATAATCAATGCTGGTAAGGCTTCTGCTCATTTACATTATTATATTGTAGGAGATCATTTTCCTACTTTTTACCAAGACGCGTATGAAGCACATTCCAATGTTACTTTATTAAAGAAGTACCCAGCAGAAAAGCTTATCAGCGAGGTGACGAATGCCATTGTACTTCATTTTGGAAGTAGTTTAAAAGGAAGTCAACAATTTCCACAGTATTTTATTCCTTTATCAGGCCCCGGTTTGATCCAAAACAGTACGCTTTTCCAAAAGTTACAAAGCTGGATCACTTTTAAAGGTTTTATTAAAAAAGCAACCAGTGTTTTTGCAACCAACACATGGACCCAATCCTACTTGAACTTGAATCTTCCTAAAAATAGCAATACGATACATAATGCTTTTTTACCTATATCCGGCTTGCCTCAATTGGAATGGGTGAGTATTTCGGCTGCCAAGCAAGAGTTAACCCAAGGTGCAGATTATTATTTGGCAATGATTTCTGTCGACCATTTTGTGAACACCTTAAAAGAGTTCTCCATTTTTAAAAAATGGCAACACACTAGCATGGCATTGGTTTTTGTTTGGGACACTCCGCAACAAATGGAGCAAGCAATACAGTTGCAAAAGGGGTATAAGTACAGAGACGCCATCGTTCATACATTAATTCAAGACTTAAGTATGGAAGAGTTAGCGGGTACTTATGCGATTTTATGGGGGCAAGCACATTTTGATAAATTACCTTGGATGGAATGGGCTATTCAATTTAAAATTCCATTAATGTTGGATACTGCCATTGCTCTTCCTGATTCTTTTACAAATGCAGGTGAAATATTTAATTTTCAAGAAAGTACGGCATTGTCTAATCACTTCAAATTATACTATAAAGATGAAGTGTATCGACAAGCAAGAGCTAATATGGGAATTCAGTGGTATGAAACTTATCAAAAGGAGTATGCGCAAAACACAGCCATTCGCATACCTATTGACTTGCATTCCTAAGCTTCAATTTCACCTTTCATTTTACCTTTCATTTGGATCGCTCACTTTTTCTTCTCGAACCATAATCA
The DNA here is from genome assembly GCA_947372105.1 of Chitinophagaceae bacterium. Lineage (GTDB taxonomy): Bacteria > Bacteroidota > Bacteroidia > Chitinophagales > Chitinophagaceae > Sediminibacterium. Next base: position 62,402 of record CANBSH010000003.1, on the reverse strand, counting down.
CTTTTATTTCTAGCGCAGATTCATCTTATATATCTTGTTTAAAATTTGTATTTTTGCTGACAAACTAAAACTATGCATCAATCCTCTATCAACGTACAAATAAGCTTGGACGAACAAAAAATTCCACAGGATATTCAATGGTCTGCAACAGATAGTACTGCCCAAGAATCTCAATCGGCTCGTGCTATGATGATTACTTTTTGGGATCCTACCGATAAAACTGCTTTGCGTATTGATTTATGGACAAAGGATATGATGGTAGATGAGATGGCCGATTTTTTTTATCAGAATTTAATGGGCATGGGCGATACTTATTTAAGAGCTACACAGGATCCGGCTTTGGCAGATGAGTTCAAGCAATTTGCACAATCTTTTTATAAAAAATTTAGAGCAAGTCAATTAGATCAAAACAAAAAATAAAATATTTTTTTTATGAGTTTAGAAACACAAGTAATGTCCTTTATGAAGGACGCGATGAAAAATAAAGATGAGGCTTTGTTAAGAGGGTTACGTGCTATTAAAGCAGAAATTATAAAAGCAAAAACAGAACCTGGGGCGAATGGTGAAATTTCTGAAGATGGAGAAATGAAATTATTGCAAAAGTTAGTAAAGCAACGTAAGGATTCATTAGCTATTTATGAACAACAAAGCCGTTCCGATTTAGCTGCTAAGGAATCTGAAGAAATTGCTATCATTGAAAAATTCTTGCCAGCACAAATGAGCGAAGAAGATGTAAAAGCTGCGGTGCAAGCCATTGTCACTGAATTAGGAGCTGCTGGTCCACAGGACTTAGGAAAAGTGATGGGTGTTGCTACTAAAAAATTAGCAGGACAAGCGGATGGAAAAGTAATATCTGCAATGGCTAAAGCTATTTTAACGCCTCAGTAGTTCATGATTATTTTAGGATCTAAAATGGAGTCCTACACAAGTTTATAAACCTTTCGATTATGTGGTTAGATATTGTCACAGGAACATTATTTATTCTTGCTTTGTTGCAAGGGTATCGACATGGTTTTATTAGAGCCGTCATTTCATTCTTTTCTCTTTTCATAGGGCTTGTTGTAGCGTATCAGTTTTCAGGCTTTATTGCAAAACAATTAAAAGAACACACACAAATTCAAAGTCATTGGATTCCATTCATTGCTTTTATGATTGTTTTAATATTGGTTTTACTCGTATTAAAAATGGCGGCTGGCTTATTACAACAAACAGCAGATTGGTTGATGATGGGATGGTTTAATAAAGTATTAGGAGTCGTTTTATATGCTTTTATTTATTTTACTATTTGGAGTTCGATTGTTTACTTTTTACAAATTTTAGGAGTGTTGGAGCCGAGTCAAATGAAGGACACTTATACGTATGAATATCTTCATAAATGGTGGCCTTATTGTTTGCAAAAAATGGGTGAATGGCTGCCCTTTATTAAAAACACAATAACTACTTTTTCTACCCAACTCAATGTCAAAACTTCGGTATAAAAAGCGTCTCAAAAAAGCCAGCATTGACTGTATTTAGGGGCCTACTCGTCCCGTGTAAACCCAATATTATATTTTAACAAAATGGGTGGGGATCGGGGGTTCAAATAAGGTTTATTTACTATGAATTAACTATCTTTAACCATATAGGGATTAACTACTTTAGAATCCTATTATTTATCACATGGAATACGAGTTAAAAAAGGAAGGAAAATTTGAGTACCTCGAAGTGGGTGAAGGCGAAACGCTGATGTTATTGCATGGGCTTTTTGGCGCGTTAAGTAATTTTGCGGACCTCATTGAAAAATTTAGACACACACATAAAGTGGTCGTTCCTATTTTACCATTATTTGACTTGGATATTTTACATACCAGTGTTACAGGATTGGCTAAACATGTGACACAGTTTATTGACCATAAGGGGTATGATAATATACACTTACTAGGTAATTCATTAGGTGGCCACGTGGGCTTAGTGTATGTTTTAAAAACACCCGAAAAAATTAAATCTTTAACCTTGACGGGTAGTAGTGGTTTATTTGAAAATGCAATGGGTGATAGTTATCCTAAAAGAGGGGACTATGAATACATTAAAAATAAAACAGCACAAACTTTTTACGACCCTGCAGTAGCCACTAAGGAGTTGGTGGATGAGGTATTTGAGATTACATGCAATCGCATTAAAGTCATTAAAATACTTGCGCTAGCAAAAAGTGCAATCAGAAATAATTTAGCGGAGGAGTTGCACCAAATCAAACTACCCACTATGTTAATTTGGGGGAAGAACGATATTGTTACACCTCCTTTTGTAGCGGAAGAGTTTAAAAAATTGATTCCCAATAGTCAATTACAATTTATTGATAAATGCGGTCACGCCCCTATGATGGAAGTGCCCAACGAGTTTAATATTATTTTAGAAAACTTTTTACAATCCTTACCAAAATAAATAGAATGGTCGTATCATCTATTGCAGTCACCAATTACCCGATGCTTCATTTGGAAGATAAAGTATCCTTTGTATTGCAATGCATGGAAGATTATGACGTTTTTCAGTTGCCTTTAGTTAAGGATGATTATTATATTGGATTAGTCAATAAAGAAGATGTGTTGGATTTGGATGAAAACCAAACCCTTGCAGTCATAGCAGATCAGCTTACTAGATTAGCTTTATCAAATACCGCGCATTTTACAGCGGCTCTTAATTTATTTGCAAAAAATCAGTTGTCGCTTTTGCCTATTTTAAATGATCATCAAGAATGTGTAGGAGTGATTCCTCAAAAAAATTTAAATGAATTATTGGCGCAATTTTTAGGAGTCGATTTACCTGGTGCTATCATTGTAGTTTCTATTTCTCCTTATCAATATTCCTTAGCGGAACTAAGTAGATTGGTAGAAACCAATAATGCACAAATCACGCAACTTAATACTCATTTTGAGGAAGCGAATGGCTCATTGGTGATTACGTTTAAACTCAACAAAGAAGAAGCTTCTGCGATCATAGCGACTTTACAAAGATATAATTATCAAGTACTTCATTATTTTGGTAACAGTCCTTTACATAATGACATCGAAGATCATTATCAACACTTAATGAATTATTTAGATGTTTAATTGTAAAAAGTATTTCCTATTCTTTTTAATATTTATTTCTTTAAGTGAATGGGCCCAAGCTCAATTTACTATTAAGTCTATTGACATAGAAGGAAATACAAAAACCAAAAGTTATATTTTATTACGTGAACTTCCTTATCATGTAGGCGATATTATATCTAAAGATTCGTTAGAAGTATTGAACACTCTTGCAGAACAACAATTATATAATACTTCCTTATTCTTATCTACAAAAGTTACTTCACAGTTTTTACAAGGCAATGAAAGCGGACAGGTTCAAATTCAAATAGTGGTCAAAGAAAGGTGGTATACTATTCCTAAACCTTATTTTAAATGGGTAGATCGAAATTTTAGTCAATGGTGGAACGAACAGCATCATAGCTTAGATCATGTAAATTATGGAGTTAGTTTATACCAAAGTAATTTGACCGGGAATAATGATAAACTAGTAATAGGAGTTATTGGAGGATATACGAAACAAAATATTTTGCGTTATCAATTACCTTTTTTTGATAAAAAATTAAAATATGGGTTTGGTTTGGGTTTGCAAAATTATGCCCAAAAGGAAATTAATTATACTACTCAAAACGACAAGCAAGTATTTTTTAAAACCTTAGACGTCATAAGAAGTGGGTATCGCGCTAATGTTAATTTATCCTATCGTCCTAATTTATTTGAACGACATTCCTTGCAGATAGGATGGGGCAAGGAACAATTATCGGATTCGGGTTTTTTGAAACAGCCTCTATTTTTACCTAATTATAAAAAGGCATTATCCTACATTGATCTTAGTGTCGCTTTCACTAAAATACAATTTGATTATAATGCTTATCCTACCAAAGGAAATAGCACCGAATTTATCGCGTATCAACGCTTCTCCAAGGCTTCCAATTTTACCTCTATTCAATTTAGAAAAATTAAAGCACATTCCTTTTCTCCTAAAAACTTTATGTTATTCGAATCTAATTCGATGCTCAAATTTTTACCTAATTACAATTATTTAGATACTCGGATAGTGGGGTATGGAAATTTGCAATTCAATGGTTTAGAATATTATATTATAGATGGTAATGCGGCTACTATTTTCAAAACATCATTTCAACATTCCATTGGTAGCATCACTATAAAAAATCCAATCACCCAAAAATTCCTTCCTGAAGCGAAATTTCAGTTTTGGGTCCGTGCTTTCTCTAATCTTGGGTATGTATACAGCGACCATGTTTTAAATACAAATAAATTATCCAATACGCTCATTCGAACAGCGGGGATAGGCCTAGATGTCATCAGTATTTATGATTTTGTGTTAAAAATTGATTATAGTGTGAATCAGCTTGGAGACAAAGGTTTATATTTACACGGTGGAATCAATTTTTAAATTTTAATGAAAGTAGCAATTTACAGTAGAGGGGTTGATTTGGATCAACAACAATCATTAAATGCGTTGTTGTTAGAGCTTCATCGTTATGATATCACTATTTGTATTTTTCATGATTTAATGCAAAAATTTAACTTGTTGGCTCCCGCTGACAAACAGGAGTATATCCCTTTTTTATCATCCCATGATTTGCCCAATAATATTGATTGTTTAATTAGTTTGGGCGGGGATGGAACCGTTTTAGATTCGGTGACTTTAGTAGGAGATTCTAATATTCCTATTTTAGGTATTAATTATGGTCGTTTAGGATTTTTAGCTTCTATATCAAAGGATGAATTAAGTACTATGGTGGAAGCTTTAGTGAGCGGCACTTTTGTGATTGAAAAAAGAGCTTTAATTCACTTAGATGCCAATATCCCCATTTTTGGAACGACTCCTTTTGGATTAAATGAATTTGTGATTCATAAGCGAGATATTTCTCCTATGATTAAAATTCACACTTACTTAAATGGTGAGTTTTTAAATTCTTATTGGGCAGATGGAATTATTGTTTCTACACCCACCGGTTCCACTGGCTATAATATGAGTTGCAATGGGCCCATTTTATTCCCTGATTCAGCTAGTTTTGTAATTACTCCAGTTGCACCGCATAATTTAAATGTAAGATCGATTGTAGTTCCCAATACTTCAGTAATTTCATTTGAAATAGAGGGGCGTACAGAGGAATTATTGTGTGCTTTAGATGCTCGAAAGGAAATTGTACCTAAGTCCATTCAATTGGCTTTGAAACAAGAATCCTTTACAGTGAGCTTTATAAGACTCAATGAAAACAGCTATTTAACAACATTACGTACCAAATTAACTTGGGGACTAGATAAAAGAAATTAGAAAGTATGGGTAAGAGAATTTTAATTTTTATTTGTTTTTTATATTTTTCTAATGGCACATGGGCGCAACACCATGAGCTATCCGAAAATTTTGCAGAAGCAGGTGTCATGTATGGCATGGCTTCTTATCAAGGTGATATTTCACCGGATGTTCAAGTATATTATCGCAACTACGGTGCTTTTGTCAAAAAGCAACTTAATAATTATGTAGGAATCAGATTGAATGTGGAGATGCAAAAATTAGCAGCACATGATATGCTATCTTCCGATCCTTATGCAATTGCAAGGAATGCGAATTTCTTGATCAATACTTTGGACTTTAGTGCGATGGGAGAATTTTATTTTTTAAATTTTATATCTGGGTCTAGAAATAAAAAATTTACACCCTATGTAGGAATGGGTGTGGGTTATTTGTTAACGCTGGAAACGATTCGTAATAATAATACAAGTGTTGTTGCTGCAGACAATGCCACCACAAAGTCGGATTTGCCACTTACTTTCCCTATAAATTTTGGTTTAAAATATAATATTTATCGTCAGTTTAATATTTTCGGGGAAGCGATGTATCGTTTTACGAATACCGATAATCTAGATTTTTTAAATGCCAATTCCACTGCCCCCACTTTTGATGCACCCCTAGGCTATCAAGGAAGTCGTTCTGGTAACGACCGTTTTTTTTCTGCCAAAATTGGCTTATCTTATACCTTCAACACAATTTACGGTATTGAGCAAAATAAGGGTCAACAAAACAGAAGCTTATTGAATAGGATTAGACGTAAATAAGCTAGGGTTTTATTAATTTTACAGCATGGAAAATTTGGATTCGACGAGATTGCCTAAACATATTGCCATTATAATGGATGGGAATGGAAGATGGGCACAGGAAAAGGGGCAGGATCGTTTATATGGACATTTTCATGGGGTAGAAAGCGTACGAAATATTGTAGAAGCTGCTGCCGAAATTGGCATCAAATACCTCACTTTGTATGCTTTTAGTACCGAAAACTGGGATCGACCCGCTCCAGAAGTCGCAGGCTTAATGAGTCTGTTTGTGGACACCATCTCCAAGGAAGTTCCTTCATTACATAAAAATAACATCAAGCTTCACTTTATTGGTAACCTGGCTTTATTGCCTGATGACGCCAAAAAGGCCCTTGAAACAGCGACTGCCACCACTGCACAAAATACCGGCTTAGAGCTGATTATTGCCTTAAGTTATAGCAGCCGTTGGGAATTGATTGAAGCCATCCAAAAGCTAGCTCAACAAGTGCAAAAAGGGACCTTATTACCCCAAGACATTAAGGAGGCAAGTTTGAGCGCAGCCCTTGCTACCAGTGCTTTTCCCGATCCAGAGCTCATGATTCGCACCAGTGGAGAATACCGAATTAGCAATTTCTTATTATATCAATTAGCCTACGCCGAATTGTACTTTACAGAGACTCGTTGGCCCGATTTTCGTAAAAAAGACCTTATTGAGGCCATCCTTGATTTTCAGTCTAGAGAGCGAAGATTTGGCAAAACAGGCCAACAAGTGCAAACAAATGACGAAAATAAATAATATATTTTATTTTAGGTTTTAACAAAGACTTTGAAATATTACGAGTAATTTGCGACACTTTTAAAATTATAAATGTAGCCCCTTTGCAGATGCAGAAATTTCTTTCAATTTATATAGGATCTTTATTGGTTCTTTTAGTGTCCTCAACTTCTTATTCTCAGGTAGTTCCTGTGAAGGATTCGGTGTCACAAATTAACGTCAAGCTCCTAAATATACTTAACCAAAAAACCCCTGCGAAGTATAAAATTCGTGCTATTAATGTAGTGGGTAATGTCAATTTTGATGAAAACTTATTATTGTCTCTTTCTACTTTAAATATTGGCGATGAAATATCCTTACCAGGAGGTGAAAATTTTGGAAAGGCGATTCATAAATTGATGGATCAAAATTATTTCAGCGATGTAAGCATTTGGTTGACCGATTTAGTAGGCAATGAAATTGATGTAGAAATTGCAGTGGTGGAACGCCCACGTTTATCTAAATATAATTTTATTGGAGTTCGTAAATCTGAAACAGATGAATTGTCTGGAAAAACTGGATTAACGCCTAACAGGGTGATCACGCAAAACATGAAAATCACAGCAGTAGAAGGGATTAAAAAGTTTTTTGCGGAGAAGGGTTTTCAAGATGTGAAAGTAAGTATTAAAGAAAAAAAGGACGCTACTAAAAAGAATAGCTTGTTGTTGGATTTCGTAGTAGATCGTGGTCCTAAAGTTCGTATTAACAGTATCAATTTTGGTGGAAATAAAGTGGATGAAGCGAAGTTGAAAAAAAGCTTAAAAGAAATTCACGAAAAGTCGAGAATGACTTTATATCCGGTGAACGACAAGCCCATGATTGTAAAAACGTCTCCCTATACTTTTGAACAATATTTAAGTGAGAAAGGGTATTTGACATTTACTAAAACACGTAAAGTATTAAGTCCTTATGTGAGAGTAAAATTGAGCTCTTCTAAGTACAACATTAAAAAGTACGACGAAAGCAAGGATAATTTATTAAACTACTATAACTCTTTAGGATTTCGTGATGCGGTGATAGAAAAGGATACGATATATCACAATGCAGTAGGAAATTTAAATATTGATATTCAATTAAAAGAAGGGCATAAATATTACTTCGGAAATATTTCTTGGAGAGGAAACACAAAGTATCCGGATTCCTTGTTGACGAGCATTTTAAATATTAAAAAAGGAGACATTTATAACCGTGAAATTTTATACAATAAACTAGGAAAAACACCAACTGCTGAAGGTGGAGATGTAAGTGGATTGTATCAAGATGATGGTTATTTATTTTTCAACATTGATCCTATTGAAACAGCGGTGTATAATGACACCATCGATTTCGAAATAAGATTGCGTGAAGGACCTCAAGCCACCATCAAAACAATTCGAATTGCGGGTAACGAAAAAACAAAAGACTTTGTTATTCGTCGTGAAATTAGAACCCTACCTGGAGATAAATTTAGTCGTACTTTATTAATACGTTCACAACGTGAGATTGCTCAGTTAAATTATTTTGATCAAGAAAAAATTAAAATTGATCCAGTACCTAATCCAGAAGATGGAACTGTGGATATTAATTATGGGGTAGAAGAAAAATCAAGCGATCAATTAGAATTAAGTGCGGGTTGGGGTGGTTATATTGGATTGACAGGAACATTAGGGGTCACCTTTAATAATTTCTCTTCAAAAAACTTCTTTAAAAAATCGGCATGGGATCCACTTCCAATGGGAGATGGACAAAAGTTAAGTATCCGTGTACAAAGTAATGGTAAAGCATTCCGTTCTACGAACTTCTCTTTTACTGAACCTTGGTTTGGAGGTATTAAAAGAAATACTTTAACCGTAAGTGTTTATAATACTAAATATGGTCAAACTTATGACTTAGCAACAGGTGCGTATGATCCTAATGCTGCTGATGCAAGATATATTTCTACCACTGGAGCCACCGTATCTTTTGGACGTCAGTTGTCTTGGCCAGATGATTATTTCTCTTTAAGTACTGGTATTAACTATACTCGATATACATTAAAGGATTATGCAATTGATCCTTATAATCTTCCTAATTTCTCTAATGGTATTGTAAACAATTTCAACTTTAGAATTGCTTTACAAAGAACTTCTATTGATCAACCTTTATTTCCTCGAACAGGTTCTACCTTTTTATTAAGCGCGCAATTAACACCTCCTTATTCTTTATTTGACAAGAGTTTTGCCACCAAACAAAACCCTTATGAACTTTTAGAATATCATAAATGGAGATTTAACGGCGAATGGTTTGTGCCATTAGGTAAACCCTCTGGTGAAGATCACAACAAACAATTTGTATTACGTTTTGCTGCTAAATATGGTTTTGTGGGTCGTTATAATACGGACTTAACTATTTCTCCATTTGAACGTTTCCAATTAGGGGATGCAGGATTGAGTAATCAGTTTGCTTTACTTGGATATGATATCATTGCACAAAGAGGATACCCGGTGTATGAAACATCTAATCCTAAAATTAATCCTGATCAACAAACAGCTCGTCAACACTTTACGATATTCAATAAGTATGCAGTGGAATTAAGATATCCATTAAGCTTAGCTGCAAGTAGCACTATTTATGCTTTAGGATTTTTTGAAGCAGCGAATGGTTGGTATAGCATGAAGGAATATAATCCATTTAATTTACGTAGATCGGTGGGTGTAGGGATGCGTTTTTACTTACCTATGTTTGGATTGTTAGGGTTTGATTATGGAGTTGGTATAGATCGTATCAACGGAACAAACACGCTTAAAGATGCAGGAAGATTTACCTTTATGTTAGGTTTTGAACCTGAATAGGTCAAATAAATAGGCGAAATAAATAGATAGAAAAAAGACAGACTAAAAAATATAGCATCACTCAGTTTTATAAAAAGTTAATAGATAACACCCCATTTTAGAATTAAATTTATTTACTATGCGAATTCAAAAAATATTTTTAATACTAGCTCTTAGCTTAGTATCCTTTTTTTCGGTAGAAGCGCAAAGCCGATACGCCATTATTAATACCAAGTATATTTTGGATAAAATACCAGAATATAAAGAAGCAGACAAAAAATTGAAAGCTTTAGGGGATCAATGGCAACAAGAAATTGATCAAAAGCAATTGAACTTGGATAAAATGTACAAAAACTATGAGGCTGAGCAGTTTATGTTATCTGAGGACCTTAAAAAGAAGAGAGAAGACGAGTTATTTTTAAAGGAAAAGGAGTTGAGAGATTTGCAAAAAAAGCGCTTTGGATACGAGGGGGACTTGTTTAAAGAGAGACAGAAACTAGTTAAACCCATTCAGGATAAAGTGTATAATGCGGTCCAAAAAATGGCAGCAGCACGCTCATATGACTTCATTTTAGACAAAAGTGAAGGAATTACCATTATATTTGCAGACCCAAAACTGGATAAAAGCGATGACGTTTTAAAGGAATTGGGTATTAATAATTAAGATAAATATTAAGACAAACAAACATTCAAACTATAACTTTATGAAAAAAGGTTTCCTATTTGCTGCCATTTTATTCGTTGCAGCTTCTTTTACCAATACAGCTTCAGCGCAAGTAAAAATTGGTTATTTTGATGATCAAAGCGTATTGGCTTTATTCCCAGGCATTCAAGAAAAATTGGATACAGTTTTAAAATCATATGCTCAGGATTCATTACAAGATGAGTATAACTATACTTTAAAGACGTATCAAAATCAAGACAGTATCTACAGAAAAGATTCTGTTAATTTATCTAAGCGTCCTAAAGCTTTACAATTAGCTACTGACGAATTAAATAAATTAAAATACAAATTGATTAACTGGCAACAATACCAACAAGAGTCAATGCAACAAAAGCAAGAAACTTTATTATTGCCTTACAGACAAAAAATTGCAGCTGCTTTAAGTGAAGTAGTAGCAGAACAAAAATACAATTTTGTATTAAAGGCAGATGCGTTGTCACCTTACGCACAACCTTCAATTGCTGATAACTTAACCATTCGCGTGGCTATGAAGTTAAAGCTTCCTTTACCTAAGGAAATTGAAGATGCATTTAAAACAGCTACAGGTGGTGCAGCTCCTGCAAAAGCAGCAGCTCCAGCTAAAAAAGGATAATATTTAAAAATATATTTTACTAAATAACCTCGTTGATTACAACGAGGTTATTTAGTTTTACAGCATAAATGATTACTATGGCTTCTGCTCCTATTGGCGTATTTGATAGTGGTTATGGTGGGTTGACAATTTTAAAGGAATTGAAACAGCAATTACCTGAGTATGATTATATCTATTTAGGGGACAATGCACGAGCTCCTTATGGTCCTAGATCCTACGACACAGTCTATCAATATACTTTAGAAGCAGTGAATTGGTTTTTTAAGCAAGGTTGTTCCTTGGTCATTTTAGCATGTAATACGGCCTCTGCAAAAGCATTGAGAACGATTCAGCAAAAGGACTTACCTAAAATAGCTCCCGACAAAAGAGTATTAGGTGTGATTCGTCCCACAACCGAAATCCTAGGAACTTTATCTGCCACACATCAAGTTGGTATTTTAGGCACCACAGGAACTATACAAAGTGATAGTTATCCTATAGAATTGGCAAAGTTTTTCCCTGAATTACAAGTATTTCAACAAGCATGCCCTTTATGGGTCCCCTTGATTGAAAATGGAGAACATACCCATCCGGGGGCGGACTATTTTGTTCAATTATACTTAGATCAATTATTTGCCCAATCTTCCCATATTGACACTTTATTGCTTGCATGTACCCATTATCCGCTCTTAGCAGATAAAATTAAGCAGCATTTACCTAAAGGGGTAAACTTAGTGACCCAAGGGGCTATAGTGGCTCAAAGCCTGGCAAAATACCTTGAAAATCACCCTGCTATGGCACAACAATGTAGCCAACAAGGGAAGCTTCAATTTTATACCACCGATAACGCTGAAGCCTTTGAAAAACAGGCCAGTTTGTTTTTTGGGCAAAAAGTTGAGGCAAAACATACAGATTTAGCTTAAAAAATCAAAAAATACCCTATTTTTGCCGTCCTTTCACAGGTAGTGGTATGGTGACTGCTATTAGGAACAGGACGAAAACGAAATTTAAGTACCGAAAGAAAAAATTTAAGACACACTATGAAACGTACATTCCAACCACATAAACGTCGTCGTAAATCTGTTCACGGATTCCGTAAACGTATGGAAACTGCTAATGGCCGTAAAGTTTTAGCAAGCCGTAGAAAGAAAGGACGTAAAAAACTTACAGTATCAAGTGAAAAAGGATTGAAGTAATTTGAATTAATAATTCAAATTAAGCTTCTCGCTTTCACTCGAAATTCAATAATTTTAAAGTCCTTCCCGTTATTCGGGAGGGACTTTTTTAATTCTCATAATTGAACAAGACATTTACATATCAAAAAAAGGATAAACTCAAAAGCCGAAAACAAACTCAATTTTTGTTTTCGAAAGGCAGCGCTATTTCGGTAGGTCCCATTCGATTATTGTATACACTTGAAACAGAAGATGCCGAAGAATTTTCCATAGAGAAATCTTCCAAAGAGAAATTTCCAAAAGGGGAATTTCAAAAAGGTGTTCTGCAAGCTGGAGTAGGAGCCCCCAGCAGACATTTTAGAAAAGCAGTGATGCGTAATAAAGTAAAAAGATTATTGCGTGAAGGCTACCGTATGGAACGTCCTGCTTTTATGAATGCGATTAACATTGAACACAAAAGGCTGAATTTATTTTTTTTATATACCGAAACAAAAGTGCTCACACAACAGGAGGTTCAAGAAAAAATAAAAGCGGTGTTGCAAAAATTAGCAGATAAATTAAAATAACAAAATGTCCTTTGAACAACATTATATAAAAACACTTAAAAAAATAAGTGCCTTCCCCTTTGTGATGTTGATTCGCTTTTATCAATATGCTTTATCTCCTTATTTAGGAGGAAGCAAATGTCGTTTTACGCCCACTTGTTCTCAATACACAGCCGAAGCCATTGAAAAATATGGGCCTATTAAAGGCATTTATTTAGGTGTTAAAAGATTGAGCCAATGCAGGCCAGGTGGCGGTCATGGGTATGATCCAGTACCATAAAAAAATCCGCCTCTTGGTAGAAGCGGATTTTGAATAGGTATCATAATTATTTCGCAGCAGCAAAACGATCGGCCACTACTGACCAATTTACGACACTCCAAAAAGCAGCTAAATAATCTGCTCTTCTGTTTTGATATTTTAAATAGTAAGCATGTTCCCATACATCAGCACCTAATAATGGAGTGCCTTTTACTTCAGCAACATCCATTAAAGGATTATCTTGATTAGGAGTGGAACTCACTTCTAATTTTCCGTCTTTCATAATCAACCAAGCCCAACCACTTCCAAAACGAGTCATACCAGCAGCGGCAAATTTTTCTTTGAATGCATCAAAGCTTCCAAAAGCAGCGTTGATAGCTTCCGCTAAATCGCCAGAAGGAGTACCTCCAGCTTGCGGTGCTAAACTTGCCCAAAAGAAACTGTGGTTCCAATGTCCACCGCCATTATTTCTAACTGCAGGACTAATGCTTCCTGCAACAGCTACTAATTCTTCTAAAGACTTTCCTTCATTTGGAGTGCCCGCTACTGCTTTGTTTAAATTATCAACATAAGCTTGATGATGTTTTCCATGATGAATTTGCATGGTTAAAGTATCAAAATGAGGTTCTAATGCTTCGTGTGCGTAGGGTAACGCTGGTAATGTAAATGACATATTTTTTTATTTATTGTATTTCAGAATGAAGGACAAATTTACACCGCTTTCGTCTACTATTAGTAGCTTGATGTATTTTTTTCCAAAATAGAAAAGAGATTATCGCTTTGCTTTAAAAAAAGCTTGCATCAGCGATGCGCATTCATCTTCCAAAATACCACCCAACAGGGTAGTAGAGGGGTGGAAGGGATTTTTTTCGGTCACCCTTCGATAACTGTTTTTAGTATCATGGGCTCCAAATACAATATGCCCAATTTTATTCCAATATAAAGCCCCTGCACACATTAAACATGGTTCAAGGGTAACATATAAAGTGGCTTCTGGTAAATATTTGGATTGTAAATTTTCGCAAGCACTACTGATGGCTAAAATTTCGGCATGTGCTGTTACATCTTTGAGTAATTGAACTTGATTGTATCCTTTGCCTATGACTTGATTATTCATTACAATGATGGCGCCCACTGGGACTTCATCTTCGTCAAAGGCCCTCTGTGCTTGCACGAGGGCCTGACGCATAAATGATTCATGAATATTTTGCACTAATTAAATTATAATTTTTTTATAATCTTTGAATGCGAATGTTTCTGTAGTAAACGCGATCGCCATGATCTTGTAAGGCGATATGTCCCGAAAATATTTTTCCAAAGTCAGGAGATTCTCCTTGAGAGAACTTGCTGTTTTTGATCATTTCTCTCCAGTTGTCATCGCCGTAGTTAGTAGAGACTACTTCAGTATCATTCAACTTGAAAATTAATTTCCCTTTTTGAGCAATAATGTCCACTTTATTCCATTCGCCTACAGGTTTTACTACTCCTTCTTTACCAGCTACTAAATCGTATAAATTTCCAGCTCTGTGTTTAAATATTTTTCCATCACCATGTCCATCATTATCTAGCACTTGCATTTCGGGTCCTGTATGCCAAGTGTTTTTGTATTTAATAGGATCATCTTGTACAAAAAAGATGATACCACTATTTCCGTTTTTTGCAATTTTCCATTCAAGTTGTAAATGAAAATCATCAAAACTATCAGCAGAAACAATATCTCCGCCATCTCTTACCTGCCAATCATTTTTTTGAGAAGGATCTAATGTCAAAGCACCGTCCTCTACTTTCCAAGCAGCACCTGCTACTTCTTTACCAAAGCTATGCCAACCCTTGGTTGTTTTGCCATCAAATAAGCTGATCCATTTTCCTTTTTGAGCATTCAATTGACCAGCACATAATAGTGTTACAATGGCCATTGTTATGAATTTTATTTTCATAGTAGTATATTTAATCGTTAAAGTATTTGTTAAGTGTAAAGTATGATTCATTTTAAACAATTGTTCCTTATTTTTTTAAAAGTAATATATATCTTACCATCGCTTCTGCATCTTCTTCTTTTACTTGAGGATGCGGTGTCATTGGAATCGCACCCCAATTGCCAGCGCCTCCTTTGATAATTTTTGCTGCTAACATTTTTACATTGTCTTCGGTATTTTCATATTTAGCTGCCACATCTTTATACGCAGGCCCAATATTTTTTTCATTTACTTTATGACAAGTTAAGCAATCACTGCCGCCTACTAAAGTCAATCCTTTTTGATAATCAGGATTCGCTGATAATGCATTCGCCGGTGCACTTGCAGTATCTGTCTTTTTTTCGGTTGACGCTCCACCACCACATGCGATTAAAAAGCTAACCATAAACAATGTACCTAAAACCTTTTTCATTACTGTCATTTTTATATTCATTTTAAAATTATTTAAATCCCTAATATTTTTTTATTAAATGCTTCATTCGATCCTGTATTGGCAAAATCATCAAATGCTTTTTCGGTCACTTGAATAATGTTTTTTTGAATAAATACAGCGCCTTCTGCTGCACCCACTTCAGGATGTTTGATAGCACATTCCCATTCCAACACGGCCCAACCTTTAAAGTCATAAGCAGCTAGTTTGCTAAAGATACTTTTAAAATCTACTTGACCATCCCCTAAGGATCTAAAACGCCCTGCACGATCTACCCAATTTTGATAACCGCCATACACTCCTTGCTTTGCAGTAGGATTAAATTCGGCATCTTTCACATGAAACATTTTGATTCGCTCATGAAAAGCATCAATGTATCCTAAGTAATCCATGCACTGTAAAACAAAATGAGAAGGATCGTATAATAAACAAGCGCGAGGATGTTGATTCACTTTATCTAAAAACATTTCATAAGTCACGCCATCATGTAAATCTTCGCCTGGATGAATTTCATAACATACATCAACACCTACTTGGTCAAATGCATTTAATATGGGCATCCATCTTTTAGCAAGTTCTGTAAATCCTGTTTCTACTAATCCTGCAGGACGTTGTGGCCAAGGATATACTGTATGCCATAATAAGGCACCACTAAATGTAGCGTGTGCATTCAATCCTAAATTTTGTGAAGCTTTTGCGGCATACATTAATTGTTGTACCGCCCATTCGGTTCTAGCTTTTGCATTACCATGAACAGCTGTCGGTGCAAAGCCATCAAATTGTGCATCATACGCAGGATGGACAGCTACTAACTGTCCTTGTAAGTGAGTTGACAATTCTGTAATTTGTAATCCTGCACTTTCAACGATCCCTTTTATTTCATCTGCATAAGTTTTACTTTCTGCCGCTTTTTGTAAATCGATACATCGTGCATCCCAACTAGGTATTTGCACTCCTTTAAAACCCAATCCTGCTGCCCATTTGCAAATGTTTTCTAAATTATTAAAGGGCGCCACATCGCCCATAAATTGTGCTAAAAATATACCGGGTCCTTTTACTGTTGTCATCTTTTTTAATTTTAAATCGAAGCGATTATTTTAAATTACGTAAGGAGTCCATTTTTTATCAGATTGAGAAGAAGCTACCACATTATCAATAAATGCCATTCCTCTAATTCCATCTTCTACATTTGGAAAATCTAACATCGCTTCGGTGGGAGTAGTGCCCTCTATTTTACAACTCAGTGTGAGTGCAAAATTGCGATAGATATTTCCAAATGCTTCTAAATATCCTTCTGGGTGTCCTCCTGGTGTACGTGTATTATGAATAGCAATAGGAGATAAATGCGCCCCATAATTTCCACCCGCTCTTAATATTTGAGTAGGTTGATCCAACCATTTTACAAGTAAAGTATTGGGTTCGTGTTGTGCCCATTCTATTCCCCCTAATTCTCCGTAGACTCTTATTTTTAATGCGTTCTCTTCGCCAGCCGCCACTTGCGATGCCATTAAAACGCCCTTGGATCCATTATCAAATTTCAACATCACCGCACCATCATCATCTAGCAAACGTCCTTCTACCATGGTGTTTAAGTCGGCACATACTTCCGTGATTTTCCCTCCTGTAATATATTCTGCTAAATGTGCAGCATGTGTTCCTATATCTCCCATTACAGAACTCTTTCCTGATTTTGTAGGATCGGTTCTCCATGCGGCTTGTGCATTACCATCTTTTTCGGACAATCTGCTCAACCATCCTTGCGGGTATTCTACCCACACTTTTCGGATCTTCCCTAATTTTCCTTCCTGCACCATCGACTTCGCTTGCTTTACCATGGGGTATCCAGCATAAGTATGTGTTAAGCAAAGTAGCAATCCTGTTTCGGCTAATTTTTGTTTTAATTGTTTGGCTTCCTCTAATGAAAATGTAATAGGCTTTTCGATCACCACATGAAATCCATGTTCTAATGCCATCATGGCTGGAGCAAAATGCGCAAAGTTGGGCGTCACGATGGTTACAAAATCCATGCGTTGATCCGCAGGAAGGCTAGCTTCCTTTTTAAACATTTCCTCGTAAGTCCTATAATTTTTTTCCTTGGATAAAAATAGCGCTTCGCCGGAAGCGATGGCAGTATCGGGGTGGGCACTTAAAGCACCACAATTCAATTCAATTAATCCGTCCATATTGGCGGCAATGCGATGGATGGCACCTATAAAGGCATCCTTTCCTCCACCCACCATTCCCATGCGTAATTTTCTGTTCATTGGTTTCGAATTTTAAACTCAAAAAAGCGAATCGTTAGTAGCTAAAACACTGAGTTTTATTATCCTAGCAATTTCCTTATTATTTCGCAAAAAATGACTTTTTTAACTAAAATTATTTTTACACCTAACAAATAAAAATTACATTTATTATCTCAAACGATTGCTCACACAACGCTGCATTATTATGTCTAAAAATTTGAATCGAAGAACGATTATCAAACAAGTATTAACGGGGTCTGCCGCACTAGCCACTGGGGCAGCTGTTCCTTCTAATTTATTTGCCGCTATGTCTTCTAACCATGCATCTACAAATGCTTCTTTAGCACTTAAAGGAAACATCAATCATTCTGCTTGCAGATGGTGTTATAATGACTATCCCATCCAACAATTGGCTAAAAACTTTTCTGATATGGGACTTGTGGGAATGGATTTAGTAGGTCCTAAAGAATGGAATGTGTTGAAAGCAAATAATTTAATTTCAACGATGTGTAATGGTGCCGAAATTAGCCTTACCAAAGGGTTTAACGAACCTAGCTATCATGATACTTTAGTAAAAAATTACACCGATCATATTAATTATGTGGCAGATGCAGGCTATAAAAATTTGATTTGTTTTTCGGGTAGTCGCAATGGCATGGATGATGAAACAGGTTTAAATAATTGTGTCACTGGACTTAAAAAAATCATGGCTTTAGCCGAAAAGCGCGGTGTTACAATAATCATGGAATTATTAAACTCGAGAGTAGATCACAAAGATTATATGTGTGATCGTTCTGTTTGGGGGGTAGAACTTTGTAAGCGTTTAGGGTCTCCTAATTTTAAATTGTTATTTGATATCTATCACATGCAAATTGATGAGGGTGATATTATTCATTCTATCAGAACCAATCATGAATATTATGGCCATTACCATACAGGTGGCGTACCTGGTCGTCATGAAATAGATGAACGTCAGGAGTTGTATTACCCAGCCATCATGCGCGCTATCGTGGAAACTGGCTTCAAAGGCTATGTGGCTCAGGAATTTATACCTGCCGATAAGGATCCAATGGCTTCATTAAAAACAGCTATTAAAATTTGTGACGTTTAAAATTTATTCATTACTTATATAAATTTGGGAAAAGCGGCTGATAAATTCAGTATCTTAAATTTCCAAAAAACCAAACTAAAAAAACTATTACAATGGCTGAACAACATTACGATGCTATCGTGGTAGGTTCTGGAATTAGCGGCGGTTGGGCTGCGAAAGAACTTACTGAAAAAGGCTTAAAAGTTTTAATGCTTGAGCGCGGAAGAAATATTGAACATATCAAGGATTATGTGAATGCGACTAAAGAAGCTTGGGAACATCCTCATCGTGGAGGACGCACACAACAAATGATTAATGATTATCCAGTGTTAAAAAGAGACTATCCATTAAACGAAACCAATTTAGATTATTGGTGTTCCGACAAAGACAGTCCTTACACTGAAACAAAACGTTTTGATTGGTTTAGAGGATATCATGTGGGGGGTCGTTCTTTAATGTGGGGTCGTCAAAGTTATCGTTGGTCCGATTTAGATTTTGAAGCCAATGCAAAAGATGGTATTGCTATTGATTGGCCTGTTCGTTATAATGAAATTGCACCTTGGTATGATTATGTAGAAAAATTTGCGGGCATCAGCGGTAATCGTGATGGCATCGCTGTTTTACCCGACGGACAATTTTTGCCACCCATGGATTTAACTTGCGTGGAGAAGGATGTGGCTGCTCGATTAAAAGAAGTGTACAAAGGAACGCGTCATTTAATTATTGGTCGTACTGCTAATATTACGGTTCCTCACGAAGGACGTCCTGGATGTCAATTCAGAAATAAATGTTGGTTAGGTTGTCCTTTTGGAGGCTATTTTAGTACGCAATCTTCTACACTTCCTGCTGCGATGGCTACGGGTAATTTAACTTTAAGACCTTGGTCCATTGTGACAGAAATAAAATATGATAAAGATAAAAAGCGTGCTACTGGGGTTGTAGTATTAGATGCTGAAACCAATAAAACGATCGAATACAAAGCCAAAATTATTTTCTTAAATGCGTCTACTTTAAATAGTACTTGGGTGTTGATGAATTCAGCAACAGATGTTTGGGAAGGTGGATTAGGAAGTAGTAGTGATGCTTTGGGTAAATATTTAATGGATCACCATTTAGGTAATCGTGCAGCGGGTATCATGGAAGGTTATGAAGACAAATATACTTTTGGCCGTCGTGCCAATGGTTTTTATATACCTCGTTATAGAAATGTAGGTGATGATAAACGTGATTATTTACGCGGCTATGGGTATCAAGGTGGTGGGCACCGTGCTGGCTGGGGTCATGAAGTGGCTGAAGCAAGTATTGGCGGCGCTTTCAAAGATGCTTTATCCGAACCAGGAGATCATTGGAATGTAAATATGATGGGCTTTGGTGAGATGTTACCAGATGCTACCAATAAAGTTACTTTAGATAAAACTAAAAAAGATAAGTGGGGATTGAACGTCTTAAATATTGATTGTGAATTAAAAGAGAATGAAATTAAAATGCGTAAAGACATTTTAATAGATGCACAAGAAATGTTAGAAAAGGCAGGTGTTAAAAATGTAAAAGCAACCGAAGGAGATGGGACTCCAGGTAGAGGTATTCATGAAATGGGGACCGCTCGTATGGGGCATGATCCTAAAACATCGGTGTTGAATAAAAACAATCAAATATGGGATGCGCCTAATGTATTTGTAACAGATGGTTCTTTCATGACAAGTGCTGCTTGTGTGAACCCTTCATTAACTTATATGGCATTCACAGCGCGCGCTGCAGAATTTGCAGTGAACGAATTGAAAAAAGGAAATTTATAAAAAACATTATTAAAAAATAATTTTATGATGACAAGAAGAGAAGCCTTATCCAGAGTCGCCCTTATTATGGGAGGTACTGTGTTAGGCGCTGAAGCTTTTTTATCAGGTTGTACCACAGGAGTAACTGGTTTACAATTTTCAAAAGACGATATTTCTTTTTTAAATGAAGTAGCTGAAACTATTTTACCTGCCACCAATACGCCAGGGGCGAAGGAAGCGAAGGTGGGTGAGTTTATGCAAGTGATGGTGACCGATTGTTATGACGAAAAGAATCAAGGTATTTTTATGCAAGGCATTAAATCCTTACAAGAACATACTAAAACAAAATTGAACAAAAGTTTTATGGAAGCAAGTGCTCCAGAACGTCATGATTTATTGGTAGCAATGGATGCAGAAGCTGCTAATTATCAAAAGAATAAAAAGAAGGAAGATCCCAAACATTATTTCACCATGATGAAAGAGTTAACTTTAACTGGATTCTTTACCTCCGAAGTAGGGGCTACCAAAGCTTTACGCTATGTTGCAGTTCCGGGAAGATATGAAGGTTCAATTCCTTATAAAAAAGGAGATAAAGCTTGGGCGACCACTTAGTTATATATGAGTTTGCCATTAAGTTTATCTTTCAGTGGGTCTCTAAGTTTATTTTCGATTGCTTATTTAAAATTATAATATGTCACATTCAAGAAGAAGTTTTTTACGCAATACTGCATTAGCTGGTATGGCGATGTCCGTTCCTTTCCGCAATGAATTACTAGCGTTAGCGCCTGGTAAGAAACAATTTGGTATTCAATTATGGACGGTAAAGGAGGCGCTTTATAGAGATACTGCAAGCGTATTTAAATTAATTGCGGATAGTGGCTTTAAGCAAATTGAAAGTTTTGAAGGGGATAAAGGTATTTTTTGGGGTATGAAAAATACAGAATTTAAAAAAACAATGGATGGCTTAGGTTTGAAAATAGTTTCTACGCATTGTGATATAGAAAAAGACTTTGAACGCAAAGCAGCACAAGCAGCTGAGATTGGGATGAGTTATTTAATTTGTCCGCATAAAGGAGCACAACCCTCCATTGATGATTTTAAGCGTTTTGCAGATCAGTTTAATAAATGCGGCGAAATTTGTAAAAAAAATGGAATACGTTTTGCTTACCATAATCATGATTATTCTTTCAAAGCCATGCCGGGCGGGATTCCTCAGGATGTTATGATGGATTTAACCGACCCTCATTTAGTGGATTTTGAAATGGATATTTTTTGGGTTACTGCAGCAGGAGTGAACCCAATTGATTACTTTAATAAATATCCAAATCGCTTTACATTATGTCATGTAAAGGACTTAACTAAAACAGCTAAAGGAGAAGTAGAATCTTGCGTGATAGGCAAGGGCACTATCGACTTTAAAAATATTTTACATGCAGGGGCAGCCAAAGGGTTGAAATACTTTTTTGCAGAACAAGAAGCTTATGCGGGTACCAGTGAATTAGGATGTACCAAAGAAAATGGAGCAGCCATGTCTAAAATGACTTGGTAATCGTTTAGTTACTTTTTAATTTTTAAAGCTCACCTTTCTTTTTTAAGTCAGCTAATGCATTATATAAAGCATCTAAATTTTCGATAGTGTTAAATGCATTTATAGAATAACGCATATACACATCGTTTTCCTGACGCATAATTGGCACTTCAATTTGATAGTCCGTGAATAATTTTCTTTGTAATATTTCCGGCTCTTTAGTAGCTATTGGAATGCTTATCATTTGTCCAATCCATTCACTGGTTAATGGACTCAAAGGTTTGCAGCCCAGTAAATCATAAAAACGTTGTGCATTGTCTAATACCATTTGATGACATGCTTGTGATACTTCTTTCCAATTATTTTCTTCCATAAATTGGATACAAGCTGGAACCGTTAAGAAGGCCGAGAAGTCGCGTGTCCCAATCATTTGATTGTAATCCAAAAAAGTAGAATGAGAAGGCTTAAGTGCTTTGTATCCCCAACTTACAATCATCGGGTCACACCATGTTTGAACAGATTTATGTGCATATAAAAAACTGCATCCTTTGGGTGCCATCATCCACTTATGACAAGCTCCAGTATAAAAATCTGCTTCCAATTCTTTTATATTTAAAGGCACATGCGCAGGGGCATGTGCGCCATCTACAATGGTGATCAAACCTTTTTGTTTTGCAATAGCACAAATTTCTTTCACTGGGAATATCAATCCTGTAGTAGAAGTTAAGTGACTAATAAAAATTGCTTTTGTAGTGGGACGTAAACCTTCAAAAAAATCACTAATAAATTGTTCCTTAGTAGTAATAGGTAAATTTATTTTTTGTCTGCGATAAGTAGCTCCTGCTTTTTCACAATAGTAATTCCATGTTTTATCACAAGCACCATATTCAATATCGGTGGTTAAAATTTCATCCCCTGCTTGTAATGGAAAATTTTTAGCAATCAAGTTCACTGCAAAGCTTGGGTTGGTTATAAAAACCACATCATCTTTATCTGGGATGCCTACAAAATTAGACAAGGCCGCTCGACTATCTGATAAGTATTGATATCCGTCAAATGCTATAAACTGGACAGGCTCTGCTTCTAACACTCTTTGCCAGTGTTGATAGTTTTCAAAAATAGGTTTAGGGGTAGCGCCAAAGGAACCAAAGTTTAAGAAATGAATATCGGTGCGTAATAAAAACTGATCTCGTAAATTTTCCATATTGTCATTTATAAAATTGAAGATAATCAATTATAAGATGCATAAAAAAACCTCTCCCCGAATTTTCGAAGAGAGGTTTCATTTTTTTATTTAAAAATGTACAACATTGGCTTATTTATTCATGCTGTAGTACTCTATGTTATACTCCTCCATTTTATACTCCTAAGCTCCAACCATCACGATAAGTGCGTTTTACAAATTGGTTTGCTTCATCAAAGTTGGTGATCTGCATATTTGGACCATCCCACATTAGTTGAATATTGCGACCTGGATAACTAGCGTCGCCTTTCTTATCTATATTTTTAATATCATAACTGCGAATCGCTAAATTACCCATCAATACAGATTCCGTTAATGGTCCTGCAATATCAAAATGAGAACTTAAGTTTTTTGCTAAGTTACTTCCTGGGCCTGCAATACATGCTTCCACCCATGCCGCGTAATGTCCTTCAGCACCACCTTTCACACGAGCAACAGATTCTGACACTTTTGTGGTTTTAGTTAAATTAGTGGGTAATAATTGTGGGTTCACACCATAAGTTCCTGCCATCATTTTTCCTTTGGTACCTTCAAAAATAATTCCATTCCCTCCATCTCCCATCATTTCATTAGGTCCTAATTCGGCGGGTCTTTCAGGTTGAATACCTCCATCCATCCAATGTAATTTTACATCAGGCTTACCATTTTGGCCTTTGAAAGTTAAGATGATATGAGAAGCTGCTGGTGGACTGTCTGGAGAATATACTCTTTGCCAAGGGGCTGTATAACGAGTGGCCACACTACATTCTGCAGATACTGGATAGCCTAATCCCACTACTGCAAATGCTGGCGCCATAATATGACATGCCATATCACCTAATGCACCGGTACCGTAATCCCACCAACCTCTCCAGTTGAATGGTAATAAGTCGGTGAAGTAATCTTTTTGAGGAGCAGTCCCTAACCATAAATTAAAATCTAATTCGGCAGGTATCGTAGAAGCAGTCGTTGGACGTACCACTCCTTGTGGCCAAACAGGACGATCGGTATAACAATAAATGGTATGAACATCTCCAATTAATCCTGCATTGTACCAATCTTGTAAGAAACGTACGCCGTCTCCTGAAGAACCTTGGTTACCCATTTGCGTTACTACATTATAATCATGTGCTGCTTTGGTCATCATCCTTGCTTCATAAATATCATGTGCCATTGGCTTTTGAACATACACGTGTTTGCCTAATTGCATGGCTGCCATCGCAGCAACAGCGTGCATATGATCGGGTGTAGAAACAGAAACTGCATCAATGAATTTGCTTTCTTTATCTAACATCTCACGATAATCTTTGTAATATTTCGCGTTAGGATATCTTTTACGACTAGTCACTGATTGGCGATCATCCACATCACATAAAAATGCAATATCTGCTTTGCCTGATTTATAAAAACTAAATAAGTCACCTTCTCCTTTACCACCGGCACCAATACCTGCTACTTGAAGTTTGTCACTGGGGGCTATAAAACCTTTTCCTCCTAAAACGTGTCTGGGTAAAATGTAAAAACCACCCAAGGCAAGGGCCGAGTTTTTGATAAAATCTCTACGAGTATTATTTGATTTCTTTTTGGACATAGCAATGAATTATTTGGTTATAAATCGGTTCAATCGAATACGTAAATTATAAAAAAAAGAGGAAAAAAGAGAAATATTTTTAGGAGTGGGTAAAACCTCATTCCCTTTCATTTTTTAGGCTTAAATTGAGTGATAATTCAATCTTATGAAGACTCAAATGGAAGCTTTAAGACAGTATTTTCAATCCGGTGCAACACAATCTTATGCCTTCAGAATCCAACAATTAGAACGTCTTAAAAAAACAGTGTTAGAATCGGAAAAGGTATTATATGAAGCCTTATATGCCGACCTCAAAAAAACCGATGAAGATGCATGGGCTACTGAAATTGGCTTTTTCTTAAGTGAATTAAATGATACCATTAAACATTTGAAGGAATGGATGCAGCCTAAATATGTATCCACCAACTTGGTGAATATGCCCTCCACAAGTTTTACTATCCAAGAGCCTTTGGGAGTTGTTTGTATTATTGCCCCTTGGAACTATCCATTTCAATTATTATTCACTCCTTTAATTGGTGCCATTGCTGGAGGTAATTGTGCAGTATTAAAACCAAGTGAGTTTGCACCTGCCACTGCAAAAGTGATGGGTAAAATTATTGATTCTTTATTTCCAGATAACTATGTGCTTTATTTAGAAGGAGAGGGTGCTTCGGTATTGCCTCCATTATTATCCGAACATAGATTTGATCATATCTTTTATACAGGCAGTACTGCAGTAGGAAAAATAATTTATAAATATGCTGCTGAAAAATTAGTGCCAGTCACT
Organism: Chitinophagaceae bacterium; assembly: GCA_947372105.1. Lineage (GTDB taxonomy): Bacteria > Bacteroidota > Bacteroidia > Chitinophagales > Chitinophagaceae > Sediminibacterium. The sequence continues at coordinate 36,794 of CANBSH010000003.1, read as the reverse complement.
TTGGAATTAGGCGGTAAAAGCCCTGCTGTGATTGCTTCTGATGCGAATTTGAGAGTTGCTGCACGTCGCTTAGCCAACCCTAAATTTTCAAATTGTGGTCAAATGTGTATTGCACCTGATTATATTTTAGTGCCCACTCATTTAAAGGATGCTTTGATTCAAGAATTAATTATTGCATTGCAATCCTTTTATGGAGTAGATGCGGAAGCGTCTGAACATTATGGAAAAATTATCAACGACAAACAATGGTTGCGCTTAACTAGTTATTTATCGGAAGGTGACATTGTGTATGGTGGAAAATCAAATAGAGAAAAACTATTTATAGAACCAACAATTATGACCGGCATTCATCCTGATGCAAAAATAATGCAGGATGAAATATTTGGGCCTATACTTCCTATTCTTACTTATGAATCTAAAGAAGAGGCTTTAGCGGTGATTCAAAAAAATCCAAACCCATTAGCTTTTTATGTGTTCACTGAAAATAAAGCGGATGAAGACTATTGGTTAACGAATGTGCCATCGGGCGGCGCTTGTGTTAATAATGCCACTATGCATATAACCAATCATGAATTGCCTTTTGGTGGCAGAGGTTTTAGTGGAACCGGAGGTTATCATGGAAAATCAAGCTTTGATACATTTACGCATACTAAATCGGTCTTAAAAACACCTACTTGGATAGATCCTGGTTTTAAATATCCTCCTTATAAAGGTAAAGCTTGGTTACTCAAAAGATTAATTGGGTAATTTATTTAGTTCTATTTTCTGTTACGAATTTAAAAATTGGGTTGTGAAAAATAAAAAATCGATCATGATAAAAATTGCTATTGCTTTTGGCATTTTAGTGTCGGCTACTTTGTTGATGAAAAAAAAGGATATGTCCTATCGTCAATCTATTTTGAAAACCTTGTATCCCATGATTATGTGGTCGAGTCATTCGAGCGGGGCGAAACAAGTATTAAGCAATCAACAATTGGTGGTTGCTCCTGTTTCATTTTATACTTTGCATGCTAAAGCCATTGACGGAAGTAGTTTAGATTTAACCGCTTATAAAGGAAAAAAAATTATGATCGTGAATACCGCCAGTGATTGTGGATTTACGGGTCAATATGAAGCGCTTGAAAAATTACATCAACAATATAAAAACGAATTAGTGGTGATTGGGTTTCCTGCAAATGATTTTAAAGAACAAGAATCCAAAGACAATCAAAATATTGCTGCGTTTTGTCAAAAAAATTACGGAGTTACTTTTCCTTTAATGGAAAAATCTATCGTGATCAAAAAGAATCACCAAAATGAAGTGCACAAATGGCTTTCCGATATGACTTTAAATGGATGGTGTAATCAAGAACCTGCTTGGAACTTTTGCAAATATTTAATTAATGAAAATGGGGTATTGGTGAATTACTTTCCTATGACAATAGATCCTTTGGATCCCTTAGTGATAGCGGCTATCGAGAAAAAATAAAATAAAAAAAATTTATCTTAAATAGTTCTAGCCTTAAAGAGTTGTTTTTTAATTGATTGGGCAGTGTTCGTGGTAATTTTCTAAAACTATTTTACCAGATTCAATCACCATGTCCTTATACTTATCTTTGATTTCATCTAAAACGGCTTCAATTTCTTTTTGTTCTGTGATGCGTACCAATTTATTTCGGTATTCTTTAATATTAGGTAAGCCTCTCAAATAATTGGCATAGTGACGACGCATTTCATTAATGCCTGCAATAGGCCCCTTCCACTCTAATGATTTAATTAAATGTTTACGTGCTACTTCTACACGTTCTTCAATGGTAGGATCGGCACACTTTGTTCCTGTTGCTAAAAAATGTTTGATTTCACGAAAGATCCATGGATATCCAATAGCGGCTCTTCCAATCATGATGCCATCTATGCCGTATTTATTTTTATACTCCAATGCTTTTTCGGGAGAATTGATATCGCCATTTCCAAATATGGGAATTTGAATGCGTGGATCATTTTTAATTTCACCTATCAAGGTCCAATCTGCTTCACCTTTATACATTTGAGTTCTGGTTCTTCCATGAATCGCTAACGCTTTAATACCTACATCCTGCAATCTTAAAGCCACTTCATGAATATTTTTTGAGCTATCATCCCAGCCCAATCTTGTTTTTACTGTGACGGGTAAATTGGTGCTTTTCACAACCGATTCGGTTAATCGCACCATTAAATCCAGGTCCTTTAATACCCCTGCACCTGCGCCCTTGGTGACTACTTTTTTGACAGGACACCCAAAATTGATATCTATTAAATCGGGGTTAACGGCATCTACAATTTTAGTGCATAGTGCCATCGCTTCCTCATCTCCTCCAAATATTTGAATACCTATAGGTCGCTCGTAATCATAAATGTCTAATTTCTGCTTGCTTTTAATGGCATCTCTAATAAGTCCCTCACTACTAATAAATTCGGTATACATAAGGTCCGCCCCATTGTCCTTGCACACGGCTCTAAAAGGAGGGTCACTCACATCCTCCATAGGTGCTAATAATAGCGGGAAATCAGGTAATTGAATAGGGCCAATAGAAACCATATGAATTCATTATCTTGCACCTTATCAGATGCGGTTGCAAATGTACCAATAAATCATTGACATGTCTCACTCTTCATCACACCTTTTTGATATGCGCCCAGGGTCCAAAATGGCCCTACTCATTGCATTTACCGGCATTGGTTTAATTCTAGGCGGATTTTTAGCCTTTTCATTAGTCGCTGCCTGGTTACATATGGGTTTGCATGACATTCAATCTTATTTATTACAACCACAATATGCTAGTTTGATGCAATTAGCCAATGCGTTGGCATCTATCATTGCTTTTGGTTTACCCAGTATTGCCTTGGCTTTATTAAGTAAAGGAAAGCTTTGGGATAATTTGGGGGTTAAGAAATTCTCCTCCAATGAACAATTAGGATGGGTGATTTTATTAGCCATGACAGGATTATTATTGAGTGGTGCTTTGGGTGATTTAACCGAAAAAATTCCTGTTCCTGTATCTTTAAAAAATTGGGCCACTCAGTTAGAAGATCAATATAAAAAAGCATTGTATGCGATGACGCAAATGCATTCCATTTGGGATTTAAGTATTGCATTATTAGCAGTAGCGGTGGTGCCGGCCATAGTGGAAGAATTATTTTTTAGAGCGACTTTGCAAAAAACAATTATAGAATGGTCTGGCAAGCCTATTTTGTCCATAGTGATTACGGCTATTATTTTTAGCGCTTTTCATTTTTCTTATTTTGGTTTTTTATCAAGAATGTCATTAGGAATTGTATTAGGGCTTGTTTATTATTATACCAAAAATATTGGGGCACCTATGCTGATGCATTTTATCAATAATGGCATTGGAGTATCTGCACTTTATTTTGTTCGTCAAGATCCTCAAAAAATGGAAAAAGTGGTAGAAGGTAATTTGAGTTACTACTGGGCTGTTGTAGCTTTGGCTGCTATCTTTTATTTCATACAAAAAATCAAAAACACAAGTGATGCAGGATTGGAAAAAAGTATATAGCAATAGTCAATTAGCGACCGCTAGTATGGTGGCGAGTTGGTTGATTGAAAATCATATTGAGGCGAAAGTCATGAACCGAAAGGATTCTTCTTATGTTTTTATGGGAGAAGCAGATGTGTATGTGCCTGCGATTTTATCGGACGATGCTATAAAGTTGATCGAACAAATGCAATTCACTTAAATTTTAATCCAATTATCTAAATAAACTTACATGGCATTTAACTTTTCTACTTTTAGAGTACGCGCCCTTTCTGCAATCGTTTTTGCGATCATCATGTTGGGAGGAATTATGTATAATCAATGGTCTTTTTTCATTTTATTTACTGTGATTCAAATAGGTTGTTTATATGAATTCCAAAAATTAATGACAAGTATTGAACCTGCTTATGCCAATATTTCAAAAGTGCATAAATGGGGTACTTTATTCATTGGAACTTTATTTATGATAGGACTGTCTCCAGCGACTTTGAAAATAGGTGGTTATAGTATTGCTTATTATGGAAGATTTGCTTTGTTAGGAGTGATTGCATTAGTTCTGATCATTGAATTAGTCACTCGCAAGTTTAATTTTAAAGCAGTGACTACTTCGGCTGTTGGATTAATTTATATCTCCATGGGACTTTCTTTATTCTTTCAATTAAGAAGTATCATGGCGGAATCCATTTTTGGTGATTTAGGTTTTGCTTTCCCTTTATTATTAATTGTATCCATTTGGGTGAATGATTCAGCTGCTTATATTGTAGGGTCTATTATTGGGCGAACACCACTTTCTCCCATGTCTCCTAATAAAACTTGGGAAGGGACAATAGCGGGTGTGGTAATAAGTGTATTTCTTATCACAAAAACATTTGGAGCTTATATTCCTATCAATCAAAAAGTGATTTTTTTAGTGAGTTTGGTTGCGGCTGTAACGGGAACTTTAGGCGATTTAGTTGAAAGTAAATTAAAGAGATTGGCTGGGGTAAAGGATTCTGGTAAAATGATGCCAGGTCATGGTGGCTTTTTGGATCGTTTTGACTCCATATTATTGGCTACTCCTTTTGTGTGGTTACTGATTCAACTTTTGCATTAATACTTTACATTTGCGTTTTAAAATCATCCTATGACAATTCATAAAGAAGGAACGGCTACTATATCATTAATTGCTGTAATAGTGGGTCTTATTAACTTAGCTAATTTTTCTTATTTATATCCAGTAAGCGCCTTCGGTGCTTGGGTTGTATTAGGAGTTACATTTGCTTTTTTCCTATTTATTGTTTCTTTTTTTAGAATACCTAATAGAGTACTTACCATTAATGATACTGCTATAGTAGCGCCAGCGGATGGCAAAGTTGTCGTGATTGAAGAAGTACAACCTGATGAATATTATACCGAAAAACGTATTCAATTAAGCGTATTTATGAGCCCTGCGAATGTGCATGTAAATCGTTTACCCATTGCAGGTAATATTGTGTACAATCAATATCATGCAGGTAAATATTTGGTAGCATGGCATCCTAAATCATCTACCGAAAATGAAAGATGGTCTGTGGTGGTTGAAAATAGTAAAGGGAATATTTTATGCAAACAAATTGCAGGTGCGTTAGCAAAACGTATTTGTAATTATACATCAGTAGGTCAACACTTTGATCAAACAGCCGAATATGGTTTCATTAAATTTGGAAGTCGTGTAGATTTATTATTGCCCTTAGGTGCTAAAATACACGCTAAAATAGGGGATAAGGTACAAGGTGGAGTTACTGTTTTGGCAAGTTGGTAAGATGCTTGAATAACTATCTAACTACCTATCTTTTTAGTGACCTATAAGATACTTTCTAATTCTTTCAAGTGTGTAATGGTATACGTAGCAGGTACGGTAGGAACAGTTTGTAAATGATTTACAAAAATAGTATCCATGCCAGCATTAATGCCTCCTTGAATATCGGCTGATTCATTATCTCCTATCATAATGCTTTGATCTAATTGCGCATTCGCATTTTTTAAGGCGTATTCAAAAATTTCTTTTTGTGGCTTCAAACTATTACTCGCTTCGGAGGTAACCACTTCATTAAAAAAGTGCGCAATATTTGCGTTGTTGATTTTTTTAAATTGAACTGACTCAAATCCATTGGTGATTAAATGCATTTTGTAATTCTTATTTTTTAAATAAGTCAAAATTTCAATTGTGTAAGGGAAAAGTTTTTTCTTAGTAGGCAATATTTCTAAAAAATCAACCGACATATCGCGCGCTAATTTTTCATTGCCAATTTTAAAATCTAATAAGCTTAAATAAATCCTTTTCCATCTTAATTCATCTTGTTTGATAAACCCTTTGGAGTATCTATCCCATAGGCGATGGTTGTGGGCGATATAAATAGTAAAGAAAGCGTCAAAGTCGGTAATTCCTATAGATGCTAATTGATGGGTGTCGTATAATTCCTGCATGGTCTCCTTAGAATTTAATTCAAAATCCCAAAGTGTGTGGTCCAAATCAAAAAACAAATCCTTATAAGCCATAGAGGGTAGTTAAGAATGGCGAAAATACAATTTTGCTTCTTATCTTTAATGAAATGATGATAATTCATTAAAATATAATAGGGTATGAAAGTAGTTATTACAGGGGCTTCACAAGGAATTGGCTATGCCATTGCTGAAACATTTGCGAAAGCCGGGCATGATTTATTTTTAGTCAGTAAAACGGAAGGTTCCGTACAAAAAGCAGCAGCACAATTAAGTGCTTTGTATGACAATGTTACTATTCAACATATGTCTACAGATTTATCTGTCAAAGAAAATTGTATTGCTTTTTCAAAATGGGTACTTGGTTTTGGAACTCCGGATATTTTAATTAACAATGCAGGATTTTTTTTACCGGGCAGTTTGGAAACTGAAGAAGACGGATTGTTGGAAAAACTTATGAATGCAAATTTGTTTTCTGCTTATCATACCACAAGAGGTTTTCTTCCTGCAATGATTCAAAAAGGGAAGGGACATATTTTTAATATTTGTTCTATTGCATCTTTAAAAGCCTATCCTAATGGAGGATCTTATGGAATTAGTAAATATGCATTACATGGTTTTTCGCAAAACCTTCGCACAGAATTAAAAGACAAAGGAATTAAAGTGACAGGAGTTTATCCTGGAGCAACTTATACCAATAGTTGGTCGGGTAGTGGGGTGGCGCCAGAAAGAATCATGGAAGCCAATGATGTTGCTCAAATGATTTATGCTGCTTCTCAACTAAGTCCACAAGCGGTCGTGGAAGATATTATTTTACGTCCACAACTAGGAGATTTAGATTAACATATATGTTTCAAAAATTATCTTGTTTGATTAAATCAATTTTAGCTTATTAAAAAAGATTACATAAATAAGGATAAAAATAATAAGTAATTGAGTAATTAAATAAATAAGAATACAATAATGAACATTGGATATCCATCATTATTTTAAGGTTCTTAAATTACCATCTTTCTTCTTCATCTGAAATATTTCCTTGACTAAATTGTTCTCTTGCTTTTTTGGTAGCAGCCAACCTTTCTATGATTAAGTCAGCTAAAAGAATGGCCGCATCTAAATCGGGGTGGGCTTGTAGTGTTTTTTTGATGGTTGCTTCTGAAACATCAATGCGATATAATAATTGTACGATTTTTGAAAAATCAGTTTTGATATATTCATTGATGTATTCAATCAATTTTTCTTTAGACAAATTTTCTAAAGTTTGTAGATTCATTTCCATTACTGAAATTTTTCATTTACGCCCATGCTAAATAAAGCAAAATCATATTTTACAGGGTCTTTAGGATCTAAAGTTCGGCAATAATTGGTTAATTCTACTGCTGTTTGCCAATCAGTTTGTTTTCGTTCTATCATCCCCAATGATCTTGCTACTCTTGCCACATGTACATCTACGGGACAAATCAAGGCAGAAGGTGGAATTGCTTTCCAAATACCAAAATCAACTCCTGTATCATCCTTGCGCACCATCCATCGCAAAAACATATTGAGTCGTTTACAGGTGGATCCTGAAGAGGGGTGTGCAATATGTTTTTTAGTTCTTGTAGGAAATAGATCTAGTGAAAAAAAATATTTATGAAAATGATTAAGTGCAGCTTCTACCGATTTTATTTTTTCATTTGACAAATGATTTTCAAAAAAAGCAGACTCTAAACTGGTGTGACGAGAAAAATGATTTTTTAAAAAAGCAATAAAGTATAATAAATCGGTATCATTAAAAGTGCGGTGTACAAATCCTAGTAATTTAATTAAATCTTCATCACGATGTTGAGTACAAAATTCAAAGGGAGCATTGTCCATTCTTTGAAGTAATTCCCTGGACTTATTGATAATGGTGGTTCGATTTCCCCATGCAAATACGGCAGCGAATAAGCCTGCTATCTCAATGTCAGCTTGCTTTTTAAAAGCATGCGGTATGACAATAGGATCCTTGGCAATAAAGCTAAGTTGATTGTACTCTTTTACTTTTTTGTTTAATAAGACCGAAAGTGATTGCTTCATTATCCAATGGCTTGCGCTAAATCTGCGATGAGATCATCGGCATCTTCAATGCCTACACTTAATCGTATTAATCCATCAGATAATCCGTTGGCAATTCTTTGTTCTCTTGGAATAGATGCATGAGTCATGCTTGCTGGATGATTGATCAATGATTCTACACCTCCTAAACTTTCTGCCAATGAAAATACTTTGGTGCTAGATAATACTTTTGTAGCAGCTGCTACGGTGTCATCTTTTAACGTAAAGCTCATCATGCCTCCAAATCCTCTCATTTGTTTTTTAGCAATATCATGATTGTGGTGATCTTCAAAACCACACCAATACACTCTACCTACTTTTGGATGTTGTCTTAAGTAATGTGCAATTTTTTCTCCGTTTTCGCAATGTCTCTGCATGCGCACGTGTAATGTCTTAATTCCTCGAAGCACTAAAAAGCAATCCTGTGGCCCTGGAACAGCCCCGGTACTTTTTTGTATAAAATAAAGTTGGTCTCTTAATTTTTCATCATTCATCACTAAACATCCTTGTATCACATCACTATGCCCACCTAAATATTTAGTAGCTGAATGCATAACTATTGTCGCTCCAAAATCTAAGGGGTTTTGTAAATAAGGAGAAGCAAATGTATTATCTACACAAACGATGCAATGATGTTTGTTACCTATTGCAGCAACTGCTTCAATATCTGTGATATTCATTAATGGATTGGTAGGTGTTTCTAACCAAATCAATTTGGTAGCAGGGGTCATCGCTTTTGCTACATTATTGGCATCAGAAGTATCTACATAGACAAATTTGATACCCATTTTTTCATGCACCTTGGAAAACAAACGAAAAGATCCTCCATACATATCATGTGCTGCAATGACTTCATCTCCTGGTACTAACAATCGCATAACGGCATCGGTAGCTGCAACACCACTTGCAAATGCCAATCCAAATTTTCCATTTTCTATCACAGCAAAAGCTTCTTCCAATGCAAATCGAGTGGGATTTTGACTGCGCGCATATTCATATCCTTTATGCACGCCAGGGGCGCTTTGCACATAGGTAGAAGTTTGAAAAATTGGAGTCATGATGGCACCAGTACTTGGATCAGGATGCGCTCCAGCGTGTATATATTTTGTACCTAATTTCATAATGAAAGATTGAGGTACAAAGATGAGGAATATTTAGGGAACTACTATACTTGGTTTCCGTTTTTAAACATTCGGTAAGAGAATATCGTAGGAATTAACACCATCACTATCATACTTGCAAAAAATAGAATAAATGAAGGCATGGAATCTAATAGGAGTCCTGCTAAAATTTGAACCATCCCGCCATATAACCATACTTTACCTGCCACTTTATGAGTTGCAATCCAATTGGCTTCATTTTCTAAAGTCCAAGGAAGCTTGAATCCTGCAAAATAATTTTGTTTTAATTGAGGCATAAAATAACCCATCACCGAAAATGCCAAACCCATTACAGGGAATAATAATTTATCGATGCCCACCCCCGGATGTATGGTCATGTATAAAATGACTAGAGATAACGCTGATAGAAAAATGACTGTTACTAAAGCCATATTTTGAAACAAACGATCTTCCACTTGAGCACTTCTTTTGGGGTCTATTTTTTTAATATTCGTCAGTAAAAAATAAGTGAATAAACCAGCAAAAGCCATGATAATAGGACCTAAGTAAATACTGTCTCTGCCTCCAAATCCATCTGCTTCCCCTTTTAAGTTAAAATGAGTGGGGATGGTGTCGGGCAAATTGGGGTATAAATAGGCAGCGTAGGCAAAAGGAATAGCTAAGCAGATTAGGGCTATAGCTAGGTGAAGCTTTTTGTTGTTCATGGTCTTGAATTGATACTACAAGGTAGCATTTTTTCTATTTTCTACAATTAAGGCAAAGTCACTAAAAAAATTTACTTTTGCTTCAAATTTTAAAACATGAGCAAAGGACCCGTTTCCCAGTTTATTGAGCATCATTATCGTCACTTTAATGCTGCCGCTTTGGTGGATGCTGCTAAAGGGTATGAGACCCATTTATTAGAAGGTGGTAAAATGTTAGTGAGTTTAGCAGGCGCCATGAGTACCGCCGAATTAGGTATTAGTTTGGCCGAAATGATTCGTCAAGATAAAATTGCTATTATTAGTTGTACAGGGGCCAACTTAGAGGAAGACGTGATGAACTTAGTGGCTCATAGTCATTATAAAAGAGTTCCTAATTATCGTGATTTAACACCTCAGGATGAGTGGGATTTATTAGAAAATCATTACAATCGCGTAACAGATACTTGTATCCCTGAAGAAGAAGCGTTTAGAAGATTGCAAAAACATATTGTCAAATTTTGGAAAGCTGCTGAATCTAAAGGTGAACGCTATTTTCCACATGAGTTTTTATACCAAGTTATTTTAAGTGGTGAGTTAGAACAATATTATGAAATTGATCCTAAGGATAGTTGGATAGTTGCTGCTGCCAAAAAAAATATTCCTATTGTGGTTCCAGGTTGGGAAGATAGCACTACCGGAAATATTTTTGCAAGCTATGTTATCAAAAATGAATTAAAAGCGGCCACTGTTAAAAACGGTATCGAGTATATGGTTACATTAACAGAGTGGTACCGTGCTAATAGTGGTGGAAAGGGAGTTGGATTTTTCCAGGTAGGGGGCGGTATCGCAGGTGATTTTCCTATTTGCGTAGTACCTATGATGTATCAGGATTTAGAATGGCATGATGTTCCTTTTTGGAGCTACTTCTGTCAAGTAAGTGATTCTACTACTTCTTATGGATCTTATTCTGGAGCGGTACCTAACGAAAAAATTACTTGGGGTAAATTAGATATTCATACGCCTAAATTTATTGTTGAAAGTGATGCTACTATTGTTGTGCCATTGATATTCGCCTATATTTTAGGACAATAAAAATCATTTCAAAATGATGGGTATTAAATGATGTAAGACTTATTACTTTAGAGTCAAAGGATAAAAAAAGTCCTCTCGAATGAACGAGAGGACTTTTTTTATAAAACATTTTCAAGGTGTTCTAATAATCAATTCAATATTATCTTGTTGGCATATTCAATTTAAGATCTCTCTTCAACATATCTTCTCTTTGTGCAATTTCACAAGCAGTATAATAAACCATCAACACTCTTTTTTGCATCAACTCGAAATTAATTTTTTCGATGGTATCGGTTGGTTTGTGGTAATCTGCTAATAACATACCATCATAGAAGAATAAAATAGGCACTCCTTTTTTAGCAAAGTTGTAATGGTCGCTACGGTAGTAAATCATATTCTTATCTGCAGGATCGTCATATTTATAATCTAATGTGATATTGCTAGAAGCTTTATTAGCCGCTTCGTTGATGATAGGTAAATCAGTACTTAATTTATCGTGACCAATGACGTATACATAATTAAGGCTATCACCTGAAGTACGTTCTGTATCTACACGTCCCACCATATCCGTATTTAAATCGGCAGTTGTTTTATCTAAAGGGAAAATAGGGTGCTCAGAATAGTAGTCCGATCCCCATAATCCTTTTTCTTCACCGCTCACAGTCATGAATACAATCGTCCTTCTTGGCTTATTACCTTTTTTTGCAGCAGTCGCAAAAGCTTCTGCCATTTGCATCACGCTCACTGTTCCTGATCCATCATCATCTGCACCATAATAAATCACATCACCTCTTTTACCTAAATGGTCATAATGTCCAGTCAACATTAAATATTCATCTTTTTTATCAGTACCTGGAAGTACTGCAATTACGTTACTGCTTTCTAAATTCTCAGTAGTTTTAGTTGCAGCAATAGTGGCATCAGTAGTGTAATTTCCTTTTTTTACGTCTTTCAAAGTAGCTAATGTAGGAGTTGCATTACCTAATAAAGCACCAGCCACTTCAGCAGATATATTTGCCATTAAAAAACCTGCATTCACATTGGCTTTCATGTACATATTACCTTTTGTAGCTGTAGGGTTTTTACGAGGAAAATCGGCAGAAACTATAAGTAAACCAGCAGATCCTTTAGAACTTGCTTGTCTTAATTTAGACATTGGAGATGCAGGGTTGGCATTAAATGCACGATTGCCACCTTGTCCCATTGTTACTGGTCCATTACTAGTGCCGTCCAAAATCACAACTAATTTTCCTTTCACTTCTAAATTTTCATAATCGTTGATTCCTTTTTCAGCATCTACAATGCCATATCCTGCAAATACAACTTCTTTAAAAGTGGCATTTCCATTTGCAATGGTTTGTAAATTAAAGTTGAAGTCTTTGTCCCATTCAAAAGAACGACCATTCACACTTAATTTTTTTTCAGTCAATACATCTTGATACACAGGATATACTTGTTGGTAGCTATTGCCATTTCCAGGCAACAGTCCCATTCTTTTAAATTCAGATTCAATATATGCAGCAGCACGTTTTTGTCCAGGTGATGCTGTTTCACGTCCTTCCATTTCGGCACTTGCAATCACGGATAATTTGTCTTTCAATCCTTTAGCGGTGATGACATTTGCAAATTTGGTAAGGTCTTTTGTGGTTTGTGCAAAAGACATGGTGCTTACAAGAAGCAACGAAATCCATAGTAGTTTTTTCATAAGGCTAATTTAATTTTTTAAGCGCAGGTTATTTTATTGACTCTATTTTGATGACGGCCCCCTTCGAAAGAGGTACCCATAAATTTTTCAATCATTTCAAAAGCTAATTCTAAACTTACAAAACGAGCTGGAACACAAATCATATTAGCATCATTGTGTAATCGAACTAGTTCAGCTACTTCAGTGACCCAACATAATCCGGCTCTAATGCCTGCATGTTTATTAGCGGTCATAGCCACTCCATTTGCACTTCCGCAAAATAAGATTCCAAAACAAGCTTCGCCTGTTTCTACACTGCTTGCAGTGGGGTGCGCAAAATCGGGGTAGTCCACTGAATCCGCATTGTAAGTTCCAAAATCCTTGGTGCCATATCCTTTGTCCTCCAACCATTTCTTGACTGCATTTTTATAATCTATTCCTGCATGGTCACATCCCAAGGCGATAGGTTTTGAAGCATCAAACACAAATGACATATTATTTTATTTACTGGTTAAGTGAAACCTTTATTACTATCGTTAATTTATTATTCTGTTTGCTTTATTTGGTTCAGAATTCAATTTGTTAGATTAATCCCATTCCTCATCTTCTTCCCTCTTCATTTTTTTATGTGCCCATCTTGAAACAATAATACTAAATTCAAAAAGAGTATATAAAGGAATGAAAACAATCGTTTGACTATACCAATCGGGGCTTGGTGTGATAAAAGCTGCTACAATTAAAATAATAACTACTGCATACTTACGCGTTGTGGTTAATAGTTTAGGAGTAATGATGCCAATTTTTGTAAGTAAAAATACAATGACTGGTAATTCAAAAGCAATACCACATCCTAATATTAAATTAGTTAAATTATCTAAATAATCCGCAAATGTAGGGATAGTGACAATGGCACCTCTTGTACCTAATTGGAAGCTAGCTAAAAAGTTAAAAGTAAAAGGACCTAAAACAAAAAAGCCAAAAGCCGCGCCCATAAAGAAAAAGAAGGACACCCAAAAAATCATGAATCGAGTATTTTTTAATTCCTTTTCTTTTAATGCAGGTTTTATGAAAGACCAAATTTGCCAAAATATATAAGGGAAGGCTACAATAATTCCACCCACAAATGCCATACTAATAGCACTTAAAAATTGCCCTCCAAAAGTGGTGCTTTGTAAGGATACTTTCACCGGTGGCATACAAAGTGAATCTCCTAAATGCAATAAATGACTGAGTCCACAAAATGCACGGTAAGTAATAAAATCTGGATTCACGGGTCCCATAATAATATGGTCCATGATCCAATCACGGTATATAAAAATAATAATAGAGGTAATTAATATTGAGGATAGAGAACGGACAATAGTTCCTCTTAAAACTTCCAAATGATCAATGAATGACATTTCATCATCACCTTCCTTTTTAAATCTGTCAAATATAGCCATGAGTATAATTCAATGAGGGTTAAAGTTAAGGCTTATATGCTAAAATGTGAAGCCAAACCTTAAAAATAGTACTAATGGATTTTGATTTTCACCTTCTCGATTCGGGTATCGCTCACTGCTATAATTTCGGCATCAAAATGGGACAGGTGGAGCACCTGCCTTAGCTTGGGAATGGACTCGTTTTGGTGGATCAAATATCCGCTTAAAGTTTCTGTGGTATCTGCGGAAAAGTCAATACCGTATTTTTCATATAGGTAATCCAATTCCAAACGTCCACTAAAAATATATTCTGTATCCGACAATTTTTTTTCTAAAAATTCTTGCTCATCGTATTCGTCATCTATTTCTCCGAAGATTTCCTCTAAAACATCTTCCATTGTTATAATACCTGCCGTTCCCCCAAATTCATCTACCACCCAAGCAATACTTTTCCTTTTTTTAGAAAATAAATTAATGAGATCCGCTGCATTCATACTTTCTGGAACCAATAGAATAGGAAGTAAAATATCTTTGATTTGATGGGGTTGTTTGAATAAATCAAGTTGATGCACATATCCTACAATCGTATCTAAGGTCTCATGATATACGATGAGTTTACTTAATTTAGTTTCTATAAATACCTTTTTTAATTCTTCTATACTAATGCTCTTCTCCACTCCTACAATTTCGGTACGGGGCACTAAACATTCTCTAATTTTGATAGTAGGAAGACTCAATGCATTTTCGAATAAATCGGTGTTTAAGTCCTGCTGTTGTTGTTGGTCTTTGGTTTGTTGTACAAAATGTGCTAAATCAACTTTAGTGAAAGCTTCTTTTTTATTCACTAATCTAACTTGAAATAAAGTACTCACCACCCATTGCGCTAAACTCACTAATGATTTAGTGAGGGGACTAAAGAAAACATGAAAGAAGCGGGCTAGGGGTGCAAAAGTGCTTATCATGGAATCCGCTCTGGCTTTGAATATCGCCTTAGGAACTAATTCGCCAATCAATAAAATGACTAAAGTAGATAAAATGGTATTGCCTAGTAAAATAGTATAAGGTCCTGCTTGAATATGTTCCCAAATGAGGGTGTCCAATAACTGTTCAAATAAAATACCAAACACCACTAAAGAGATATTTAATCCTATTAAGCAAGTACCAATAAATTGCGCAGGATGTTCTAAAAATTGAGCAATGATTTTTCCAGACTTAGTACCTTGCTTTTTTTTAAGTTCTAAGGTTAATCGATTGGCACTTACGAATCCAATTTCATATCCCGAAAAAAATCCTATTAAAATCAATGAAGCAATGATGGCAAATAACATAGTGATAATTTAAAACTAATAATCTGCTAATTTGGGTTTTGTCTCAATGATATTTTCAATTTGTTCCATGATCTCGGGTGTTAATAATTGCATGGTATCTAAGGCAGTTAAATTATCTAACAACTGCGCCTTACTAGTGGCTCCTAAAATGGCAGTACTAACATTTGGATTTTTAATACACCAAGCAATACTTAATGAAGCAGTGCTTACTTTAAGCGCTTTAGCTAATGCAGCTAATTGTTGTACTTTTTTAATTTTATCTTGCATGATCCATCTGTCTCTTAACCACTCAAAACCTTCTAATTGAAAGCGAGAGCCATCAGGTATTCCATCATTATATTTGCCGGTCAACAAACCAGCTGCTAAAGGACTCCATATAGTAGTCCCTAGTCCCACATTTTTATATATTTCAAGAAAATCATTTTCTACTTTATGACGCTCAAACATATTGTATTGAGGTTGCTCCATGGAAGGCCCTATTAAACGATATGAATCGGCTATGCGATGTGCTTCCATAATTTCTACACCACTCCATTCACTCGTTCCCCAATATAAAATTTTACCTTGTTGTATCAACGTATTCATGGTTTGTACCACTTCGCTAATAGGTGTATTTTTATCTGGACGGTGACAAAAATATAAATCTAAATAATCGGTTTGTAATCTTTGTAATGCTTCGTGACAGGCTTCTGTTAAATGCTTTCGGCTTAAACCTGTTTGATTAGGTTTATTTTCCTTACCTCTCCAACCAAAAAAAGCTTTAGAAGAAAGTACAATAGAAGTACGGTCCCATTTTTTTTGATGTAATACTCTGCCCATCATTTTTTCACTTTCTCCGGCAGCATACACTTCGGCGTTATCAAAAAAATTCACCCCTTGATCATAAGCGACTCCCATTAATTCATCTGCAATACGATCGTCAATTTGTTTATGAAAAGTAACCCAGCTTCCAAAACTAAGGGTGCTTAATTGAAGCCCGGTTTTACCCATTTTTCTGTATTCCATATATTATTTTTGAGGGTTTAGTCCACTGCTATCGCTAATGATAGCGTAACTATTTGATTGCGGTTTTAGAATATGAATATCGGTTAAATTTTGATTGGCTTCAAAGCCTTTTCCATAAATTTTTGCGATAGGGTTGTGTTGCTTCACAATCACATCTTTATCAGTGTGAAACATATTTGTATTTTGATCCCAGTACATTTCCTTACACCATAAAGTATCCCCTAAAATGTTATATACCACTACATCGTCTCTTAAAAACACTTTATTCTCAGACTCTATATATTTGGCATATTTGGCGTAAAGTTTACTTTCTATGATCAAGCTATCTTTGTAAAAATCTACATTTAAGTGATTGGGAAACTCAATCATTTTACCACTATCTAATAAATATTTATTCATGAGTGGTGCCATTAATTTGGCAGTAATTTTTCCGTCTGTACTTAAATAAATAGCGACATCTTTTCCCACATCTATGCCGCCCACTCTGGCGCCTAAAGCTTTCACTTCATTTACATTATTCTCGCATGCGAACAAAAAAATGCAGCTACTCAAACAAGCAACTGCTATTTTTAATAAGTGGTATGAAATACGATTAATCATATTTGCGTTTGTTAAACCAAATATCGCTTAAACTATATCCTAAAGTAAATTGTACAAAATTTTCGGTGAAATTGTTGACACTGGTTCCTCTTTTTCCTATTTGCATGGCTAAATTGATCAATGTAAATTGATAATCGTAAGATCGGTATTTACGAACAGGCAAGCCCATACCAAAAGTAAATCCAGATACTTTCATCCCTTTATTATCAATGTTGGCGTAATCCTTTCCGCTAAAATATCCAGCACGATAAGTAACCGTTGACCAGTAACTTTCATAGTTGTTTGGATTGGGGCATAACTGAGCACCTAAGCGTACCATATAAGAATTGGACATTAAATCCTTTTGACCATAAAAGCGGTATTTATCATTCCATGCGGCACTTGAATATTCTACTCCTACTACCCATTGATCATAAGGTCCACGTGGATTAATTTCTTTTTTATGCAATGCAATTCCCACACTATAAAAAGCAGGAAGTGTAATTGTTCCAGGAAGATCCGTTTTCAAGGAAGCGGTATCGGTAGGGGCATCAAGTGTAGTGGAATAAATACCTGTTGCTCTTAAAATATCTTGTTTGCCTTTTAAATTTTGATCCGTTGATGCAGTAGCTCCAAAGCTAATGGTGTATTCAGTTTTTTCTGTAGGAAGTTGGTGCGCAATGGTTTTAATAGGGAACTCGCCTTGAATTCCTAAATTCAAAAAGAAACCACCAAATGCGGTATTCGTACTTGAAATGGATTGATAAAAATAAGAAGAGTCAGGATTGTATACAATTGCTTTTCTGGTTTCAATTTTCTTTCTACCAAAATTATATCCTGTATTAAAGCCAAGATTAACATGTTTCCATGCTTTACCAAAACCAACAAACAATTGATTTAAACCGCCATCTCCACGATAATTATTTAAAATAGTATCACCGGTGGTAGGGAGGGTGGTGATTTCATTTACTGAATAATTGATAGTTGACAAAGGTCTTAAACCAAATGCCATCCCAATTTTTTTCTCTTTACTAAGAGGCACCCCAATTGCTAAATAATTAGGGGACATGTAATTTGAATTTTCTCGACCATTAGGTGTATTTCTTTTTAATGTAGTTCCTGAAATATTTACGCCTAAATCGAAAGTGGTTAAATAAATACTTCCATAAGAAGCAGGGTTATTAAAGTTAATACTTTGACCATAATTGCCATTCATTGCAGAAGTATAGGCTGTGGTAAAACCACCCATTGCCTGACTAGCAGCATTTTGACTATTGAAAACTTCATTACCTAATCCGTATCTAGAAAATGGAGAATTAATTTGAGCCTGAGTGGGGGTTAAAAAACACACTAAACCAATGATAGTCGTTAACCTAATTATTTTTTTTGCAAATAGCATACAGTCCTTTATATATTAAATTTTGGTCGGCAAATATCCTCTTTTTTAAGTGAGGTACAAAATAACAAATGTCTCCACCGGTTAATAGCACGTTAAAGTTCCCATATTTCTGCTCATATAGGTCAATAATGCCATCTATTTCGGCCGAAATCCCCAAAATCACCCCACTTAAAAGGTTTGTTTTAGTGTCATAACCTACTAGGGTAAATTCATTAGAAGCCTCCACTAGGGGTAAAAGCGCTGTTTGTTCATGCATAGCTTTAAAGCGCATTTGCATCCCTGGAGAGATGCTACCCCCTAAAAATTCATGGGATTTATTGACAAAATTATAGGTAATACAGGTGCCTAGAGAAATGATCAAATTGTGCTGAAGTGGGAAAATATCAACTGCTGCAGCCACTAAAGCAAGCCTATCTGCTCCAATTGTGCCTGGTTTTCCTACAGGAGTGGTAAAATTGATCTTAGAATCGGGGCCTAATAGGTGAAATTGACTTTGTTGTTCTAAAATGTTTTCTAGCTCCTTGGGATGATGAATCACCGAGGATAAAATGGTTTTTTGGGGCTTCCATTCATCCAATAAGGCTTGAAGGGTGGAGGTTTCCATATTCTCCAAAACATGAACACTCAACAGTTCATTTTCATCAAAAATGGCTGCTTTTAAACGGGTGTTTCCAAAATCAAAACAAATGCTTATTGACATAGTACCTCTTGTGCTTCAAAATTAATCTGTTTGTGTCAAACTTGCCCGAAATCTAAACCTTAGTTCAAAAAAAATAGGAGTTATTTAGATTGTAGATGGAAGTAGTTTAAATTGAGTCTATTTTTGTGCGAAGTGTTAAAAAAGATGCCATGAAAGTAGCAGGGTTTACCATTATTAAAAATGCAGTCGTGAATGATTTTCCCATTGTGGAAGCCATTCGTTCGGTGTTGCCTGTGGTAGATGAAATGATTGTATTAATTGGCGATTCTAATGATGAAACCATTGCCTTAATCGAATCTATCGGGGATCCTAAAATAAAAATACATCATAGTGTTTGGGATAAAAATTTACGTAAAGGTGGAGTGGTGTTAGCGGTTGAAACGGATAAAGCGTTTCAATACATAGATGATTCTTTTACTTGGGCTTTTTATATTCAAGGAGACGAAGTGGTACATGAAAAATATCACGACGCCATTAGAAAAGGTTGTGCGCAATATGCAGATGATAAAGAAGTGCAAGGATTGTTATTTAAGTACAAACATTTTTTTGGCACTTATGATTATGTGGGAGATAGTCGCAAATGGTATGGTCATGAAGTTAGAATTATTCGAAACAATAAAAAAATAAGCGCATACCGTGATGCACAAGGTTTTAGAATAGGTACGACTAAATTGCCTGTGGCTAGTATTGACGCTTCTATTTATCATTATGGCTGGGTGAAAAGTCCAGAACAAATGCGCAAGAAACAAAAAGAGAGTAGTGTTTTTTGGCATGATGATCAATCTATGGAAAAAATAAAACAGAGTCCCGATTATTATGATTTTACTGGCTTTGATTCCTTAGAAAAATTCAACGGTACACATCCTAGTGTGATGCTAGATCGAATCCATCAAAAAAATTGGGTGATTGATTTAGATATCTCAAAGAAAAAGTTTTCTTTCAAAAATAGATGCTTGTATTATTTTGAAAAATGGACTGGCATTCGTCCTTTTGATTTTAGAAATTATAAAATAATTAGATAACATAGATATTAAATTATTACAAAGCAAAGATGTTGGATATAGCGAACATACAAAAAGGGGTTTCAGAGGGTAATTTTTTATTGCTCGCAAAAGCTATTTCCTTCATTGAGAATAAGGAAGAGGGTTCCCCTATTTTGCTGCAACAATTACAACCTCAATTAGTCCCCGTGATTGGATTTACAGGTCCTCCAGGGGCTGGGAAAAGTACACTGGTATCTGCCATGATAGAGCAATGGGTGCTAGCAGGTAAAAAAGTAGCAGTATTATCGGTAGATCCGTCCTCTCCCTTTCACAAAGGAGCCATTTTAGGAGATCGCATTAGAATGAAGGAATGGTATACGCATCCACAAGTATTTATTCGATCCTTGGCTACAAGAGGACATTTGGGAGGACTCATGAGTGGCATCATTGAGTTAAGTACTTTATTACAATCGGTGGGGTTTGATATTGTTTTAATTGAAACAGTGGGTGTGGGACAATCTGAAATTGAGATTGCACATTTAGCAGATACGACTGTGGTGGTTTTGGTTCCTGAAGCGGGGGATGAAGTGCAGATGATGAAATCAGGATTAATGGAAATTGCAGACATTTTTGTAGTGAATAAAAGTGACCGACCCGATGCAGCCTCTTTTGCGAATCATATCAAGCAAATGGTTATGGAATCACACACAACTAATCATCTTCCACCAGTGATTGCAACTATTGCGACTCAAAATATTGGGATTCAAGAATTAGCAAATGCTGTGATGGAAAAAGCAAGTTTACCTATTTCTCTTCCCCAAAAAAAGCAAATGCTAATTCGTAAAATGTATCAATTAATTGCAGCAGAAAAAATGAGACAAATTGATGCCACTGAAATGGAAGCGCAATTAGATATTGTATTTGCACAACCGCACTTTAATATTTTTGATTTCGCGAAGCGGTATTATAAATAAGTCGTGTACATTTATAAATGAGGTGTTTGAAAAGAAGCCACCCATTTTTTAAATCCTTGTTTTAGGGATTGCAATACACTCATTTTATATTCAGGTAAATATCCCGTAAAAACTGCTCCTCTTTGTAAGATGTGTTTTGTAAGTATACTAGAAGTGAATCCCCATTTGTTGATGAATTGATGATATCCTTTATTAGATTTCACACGTTTCACCGACTTGGATCCAAAATGGTAAGCTCTACTTTTACTGACTCCTTTAAAATAACGAACGCCTGCTTGCCATAGCTTCATTGAAAAATCAGGATCAGAATATAAGCCAGGACTAAACTCAATACTGTAACCTCCTACTACATCCCAAAGTGATGTGGGAACAATGTTGGGAGGCCATGTAGCACCCGCCCAATCTGCTTTTTCGAAATGCTCGTAATTTTCTAAAAGCGCTTTTTCATCAAAACTTTGAATATCGGTTCCGTAATTTTTTTCAATCACGCATATGCTAGAAGCTTTAGGTTCGATAACAGTACTTGATAGAAAAAACATTTCATGACCAATAGATTGTATTTCTTGCATTAAGGCAGTATCCCAGCCTGGGCATAAATACATATCATCATTGAGGTATAAAAAATATTTAGTTTGCACTAAAGTGCGCGCTGCATTTAATGCATAACAGACTCCTATATTTTTTTTGCTAAAAGTGTAGTCAATATCTTTTTCTTGTTCTACCCAAGCTAAAGTTCCATCTTTCCCTTCATTAATATGAACAATAATTTGATGGGCAAAATGTGAATTTTTGCGAATGCTTTGAATGCAATTTTGTAAATAGGGTAAATTGTTCCAACTAGGTATTACAATGGAGAATTGTGCGTTGTTGATTGGGGCACGTTGGCAATAAACTTGTATGCGCTCCTCCATAACAAATGTGTTAATTAGCCTTTTTCATTTTTCCACCACTTGTAAGCGATGTAGGAAGCAATTCCAAAAGGCATGGCGGCTAAATATAAAATGCCCGCATTAAAACCACGTCCGGCCTCTTCTCCAATTTGGCCTGCGGTTTTAGTACAAATAGAGCATTGCGCCATGGTCCATGTCGAGACGCTCATTGTTATAATAATTGCGAATAGCTTTTTCATGATGATGCCATAAAAAATCCCTCAAATAATCCTTTTCAAACGGGACGCATCCACTGGATTAAGCGAGGGAGTGTTTATTAGTTTGAATTAAGCAGTTGCTTTTGGTGCAGCGGCTTTCTTTCCTTTAGTAGCAATTTTGTGTGGTCTGCTTTTGCCAAATGAACCTTTAAATCTTTTTCCTTTAGCTGTTTTTTTATCTCCTCTTCCCATGATATTTTTTGGTTTAATTTACTGTTAAGGCTACAAAAGTAAAAAAACCCCTTGAATATAAGCATATCCGAGGGGTTTAATTTCAAAAAAGAACAGTTTAGTGCCTTTCGACGCTATAACTATAACTTTCCGCTTAATTCTTTACCAGCTTTAAAGCGAGCAACTTTTTTAGCTTTGATTTTGATAGCAGCTCCTGTTTGAGGATTGCGGCCCATACGAGCAGCACGCTTAGAAACAGAGAAAGTACCAAAACCTACTAAAGTAACTTTATCCCCTTTTTTCAAGGCTTTAGTTACTGCTTCGATAAAAGCGTCTAATGCTGCGTTAGCTTGTGTTTTTGCTAGCTCTGCATTATCAGCAATGTGAGCGATCAATTCTGCTTTGTTCATAGATGTGTTTTTTATAGTTTAAAACGATAAAACAAATTTATTGGGTTTTATCAATTCAAACAATATTTTTTTTCATTTTTTCATTATTATTTTTCCTTTGAAACCCTTAAATAGTAAGGTTTTCAGGGTAAAAGGGTGAATTTGACTCCCATTTGAATAAAGTTGTAAAACGCTGAAACCCTTTGTGGCATTGAGTTTCATTTTAAAAATTGCTGTAATATAGGCCTGTAGCGGTTTTGAGCCAATTATATATCCACAATCAATTCACAATTTTCATTTGCGTACTAAAGTGATAACATTGTTCTCCCCATTGGGCGGGGATTTCAGCCAATAGCTCAGAAGCGTGCTGGGTAAGGTATTCCTCCATTTTGTCTTTACTAAGAGTAAATAATTGTAAAGTATAGGTAGGGTATTGATCTGCAGTAACGTCAATATTGTATAATTTGGAGTCCGTAAAACAGCTTGTGTGTATACATTTTGGGATGAAATTAGATTGCATCCATGCGATCCAAATAGGTTCAATTTTAGGGTCCACTTGAAAACTGATATTACAAACGTGCATATTATTCTTATTTAATATCTACAACTATAGGACAATGGTCACTATGTTTCACTAAAGGTAATATACTAGCTGAAAGAATTTGTTTTTCCATAGCTATTGTGGTACATAAATAATCAATTCTCCAACCTTTGTTTTGTAAACGAACACTAGGGAAACGTTGACTCCACCAGGAATAAGCGCCAGTGCTTTCGGGATTTTTATATCTAAAACTATCTATCCAACCACTTGCTAAAAATTGTTCCATCCAATCTCTTTCCTCGGGTAAAAAACCAGATGATTTTTTATTACCCTTTGGATCATGAATATCAATTTCGCGGTGTGCTATATTATAATCACCTGCTAAAATGATATTTGGTCTTTCCTTTTGCAATTCAGTTAACCAAGGTTGTATTTCACGCAACCATAGGTATTTATAAGTTTGTCTTTCCTCGCCACTGGTACCTGATGGAAAATAGGCGTTCACAAAAGTGTAGTTACCTATATCTACTCGAATCACTCTGCCTTCAAAATCACTCATTTCATGTCCCGTGCCACAAACTATTTTAGTGGGTTTTTGCTTGCTAAAAATGGCCACACCACTGTACCCTTTTTTTTGAGCGGGATACCAGGCAACATGATATCCCAATGAAGTAAATAAGGATAAGTCAATATCATTTGGGGTGGCTTTGGTTTCTTGAATACACAAAACATCTACAGGATATTCTTCAAGCCAAGAGATTAAACCTTTTTTAATGGCTGCTCTAATCCCATTGACATTATAACTAACAACACGCATCTTGAAAGGGGTTAAATTGAATGTATTAAATGGGCAATTGAAAAATTTCACTAAAAGACATCATGAGTAGAAAATTTTTAAGCTCGATATCTTCCACAGGTGAAACCTCTACCATTTGAGAAGGTTTGTTTTTTCCTTGTGCGATAAAAGATAACTGACCATTGATGTAAATTGTTTTTAAATTATTAGCGTAATTAATATGGATGCTAAATAATTGTTGCTTAAAACGGCCATTGATCACTTTAGCAGAAAAGATTTCCTTTTTTTCAAATAAAGTACCTATGTTATATTTTTTAGTACTATCATAACCATTCCATATCACGTTAGGGTTAAAGAATTTATCTTTTTCTTTTACGGTTTCCAAAACACTAAAATAACCAATGCTATCTCGATCTAAATAAATCGTATGCATTGAATCCGGTAAAAAAACAATAGGAGAGAGGAGATTTCCTGTTTCGCTGGCATGCGTATTAAATTCAATAAATGAAAGCAAAGTATAATCTTTGTTATTATTTACATCGCGAAGAGGCTGTGTGACTTCGTAATATTCATTATCAAAATAGTTGCTACGTTTTTTTATAATAGGGATCAAATCAATAAAAGGATTATTTGGACTCTTGTCTTTATAATTAATTTTATTCATGATGGCAGTGGGTGTTCGTAATAATTGAACACCAGCGGTAGATACATAACTACTAAATTGTTTATTCGTATCTATTGGAATGCGAATTTTGCCTTGAATGAGTGGCATCCAGTAGTTATCTGTCGCATAGGCAGTGGGTACTTTTGCTTCTACAAATAACAGGTCATCCATATCTGGCGAAAATAAACTGATCCCTTTTTGCAGGGCTTGTGTAATAGCATTGGGCATAGAACTAGGTTGGCCCATAGGGAACCCTATTCCCACAGTAGATTGTGGTATTAAATTCATCAGCAAAGTTTTTTTAAAAACTGCTTCTTGCTTTTGATTGAAAATATTAATCGTAATAAACCAAATTGAAACTATGCTGTCTTTTTTAGATTCCGCAATATTTATAAGTTTATTCTGATACGCGAACTCGGGAATCATTTCATACCATTCAATGTAAGCGTGAAAAGGAATAGGAGCAGTTTTATTCCAATTGATTGCGAGTTTGCCAATTTGATTTAGCTTATTAATATTATTGATGACAGGGTCTATGTTTTTATCTCGCACCAAATGCAAGTCGGCAAATAATCCAGTGTCGAGTGCTTCTAATATGCCTGTAACATTGCTAGGTATATGCCAATAATTGGAAGTAGGTACCATGACCGAATACGACTGAATTTGTTCTACTGCAACGGTAGATTGAGCGGTCAATTTTTGCGTGCAGAACAGTCCAGCGATAACCAAAGAAAAAGTAAAAAGTGATTTCATATGAATTCCAATCTTAGTGATTCAAAAGTAACTATTTTTAAATTAGCCTTGTTGCTTTTTTGGTTTAACTTCACTAGTATAAAAGTTAATTAATCATGGCTGTTTCTAACAAACGACGCATCATACCGGCCACAAAATCATATGCATTAGAGGGGCCTAAACCAAGGATGAATGAATTATTATTCGCTTTTCAAATTTTCATTCAATTTATTAAGGGGTTTAGAGCATTACATTTTAGTGGACCCTGTGTAACCGTTTTTGGTTCGGCACGTTTTAAGGAAGATCATCCCTATTATATATTGGCTCGTGAAATGGGCAAAAAAATTGCAGAGCTAGGTTTGGTGACGATGACGGGTGGGGGTCCTGGAATTATGGAAGCTGCCAATAGAGGGGCGTTTGAAAATGGAGGTAAATCGATTGGCTGTAATATTAAATTACCTTTTGAGCAAGAGCCCAACCCTTATGTGAATCATTCCATTACCATTAATTTCTTTTTTATCAGAAAAGTGTTGTTGGTGAAATATTCTTATGCTTTTGTAATTATGCCCGGCGGTTTTGGTACCCAAGATGAATTTTTTGAAACACTTACTTTAGCGCAAACAAAAGTGATTAATGATTTTCCAATTGTGGTCATGGGCCGTCAGTATTATCAACCCTTTCAGCATTGGATGGATCATATGATCCAAGAAGGCACTATTTCACCTGAGGATAAAAAGTTTATTTTATTTACGGATAGCTGTGAAGAAGCGATTAATCACATTCGTAAGTATGTAGAAAAAAATTACACAGTCAAACCACGCAAGAGATTATGGTGGTTATTTGAAAAAGTTTAATCCCGCCAAATTTTGACACTAAATTTTGACACTTTAGTCAATCACTGGCTGCAACCATCTCGTGATATACTCTAAAGATTTTTGTTTTCTTTGAGCATAATCTTCTACTTGATCCTGTTGTATTTTACCTAACCCAAAATATTGGCTTTGTGGATTTGCAAAATACCAACCACAAACACTAGAAGCTGGATACATGGCTAAGCTTTCGGTTAAAGTAATGCCAGTATGCTTTTCGGCGTCTAGTAATTCAAACAAGCTATATTTTTCGGTATGATCAGGACATGCTGGATATCCTGGTGCAGGACGTATACCCACATATTTTTCACTGATTAAATCATCGTTGGTTAAAGCTTCATTGCTTACATAACCCCAATATTCTTGACGTGTTTTAGCATGTAAATATTCGGCAAAGGCTTCTGCTAATCGATCTGCTAAGGCTTGTAAAATAATTTTATTGTAATCGTCTAAATTCGCTTCAAATGCTTTGATATGTTTTTCGATACCATGTATGGTCACGGCAAAAGCGCCTAAGTAATCTTTTTTATTTTCAGTGGCGGGACAAATAAAATCGGCTAATGAATAATTGGGTTGTCCTGCTGCTTTTTTAGATTGTTGTCTTAAAAAATGTAAATCCACTTTTTGTTCTCCATTCAATAAAGTGACATCGTCATCATTTGCACTAGCAGGCCAAAAACCAACAGCCCCTTTTGCAGTCAACCATTTTTCTTTTACAATTGTATTTAATAAAGTAGTTGCATCTTGATATAATTTACTAGCTACTTCTCCCACTACCTCATCCGTTAATATAGCAGGAAAATTGCCGTGTAATTCCCAAGCAATAAAGAAAGGTTTCCAATCTATATACTCTACCAATACAGATAAATCATTTAATTCTATTCCTTTGTTTCCTGTAAACTTTGGAGTAGGGGCTTCAAAGCTGCTCCAATCCATCACCACTTTATTTTTAACAGCATCCTTGTAAGGAGTAAATTGCTTCACTGTTTTTTTATTATCAAATTCTAATTTTAATTGAGCATATCCTTCTTCTAATTCTTTTAAGAAAAGAGCTCTTTGATCCTTGTTTAATAAGGATCCAGCAACAGTCACACTTCTAGAAGCATCCAAAACATGGATGACGCCATTTCCATATTCAGGTGCAATTTTAACAGCAGTATGCATACGAGAAGTAGTCGCTCCTCCAATCATTAAAGGAATTTGGATGCCACGACGTTTCATTTCTTTTGCAATATGAACCATCTCGTCCAAGGAAGGGGTAATCAAACCACTTAATCCAATAATATCTACTTGATGTTTTTCGGCTTCTGCTAAAATTTTATCAGCAGGAACCATTACCCCTAAGTCAATAATTTCATATCCATTACAACCTAATACCACACCCACAATATTTTTTCCAATATCATGCACATCTCCTTTCACCGTTGCTAATAATATTTTAGCAGGTCCCGCACTCGGTCCATTAGGATTGATAGACAATAATTTTTTTCTTTCTTTTTCAGCTTCAATAAAAGGAGTTAACACCGCAACACTTTTTTTCATTACACGTGCACTTTTTACCACCTGTGGTAAAAACATTTTTCCGGAACCAAATAAATCACCCACTTTATTCATACCTGCCATTAAAGGCCCCTCGATGACTTCAAGTGGTTCACTATACTTTAATCTTGCTTCTTCGGTATCTGCATCTATGAAATCGGTGATTCCATTAACCAAGGAGTGCGCTAATCTTTCTTCCACCGATGTATTACGCCAAGCCATTTTGGTAGAATTGTCTTCTGCCGCTTTTCCACCATCTTGTCCCTTGGCTTTTACGTCATCCGCATATTGTATTAAAGCTTCCGTTGCTTGGTTGTTATCGTTATTCTGATTTAAAATAACATCCTCGCATAATTGACGTAATGTGTGTTCAATTTGATCATATACTTCCAGCTGTCCTGCATTCACAATACCCATATCCATACCCGCTTTAATAGCATGATATAAAAACACAGCATGTATGGCTTCTCTTACAGCATCATTTCCTCTAAATGAAAAAGAAACGTTAGAGACACCACCACTTACTTTAGCTAAGGGCATATTTTGTTTGATCACTCTAGTCGCTTCAATAAAATCTACTGCATAATTATTATGTTCTTCGATACCCGTTGCGACTGCAAAAATATTAGGATCAAAAATAATATCCTGTGGTGCGAATCCCACTTGCTCTACTAATATTTTATATGCTCTTGTGCAAATTTCAATTTTACGATCCTTGGTATCAGCTTGTCCTTTTTCGTCAAAAGCCATTACAATCACTGCGGCACCATAGGCTTTACAGATATAAGCTTGTTCAATAAATTTAGCTTCCCCTTCCTTCATGGAAATTGAATTCACAATACATTTTCCTTGCACACATTTTAACCCTGCTTCAATGATTTCAAATTTAGAACTATCAATCATGATAGGAATACGCGCAATATCTGGTTCACTTTGTAATAAATTCAAAAAAGTAGTCATGGCACTAACTCCTTCAAGCAATGCGTCATCCATATTCACATCAATAATTTGCGCACCACTTTCAACTTGTTGGCGGGCTACCGATAAAGCTTCTTCATATTTATTTTCTCGAATAAGACGTGCGAATTTTTTAGAACCTGTTACATTGGTTCTTTCTCCAACGTTCACAAAATTAGTTTCGGGACGAATCACCAAAGGCTCTAATCCAGCTAAACGTAAATATGGTTTGATATGTATCATAATTTCTTAATTAAATAGAAGGCTCTAAAATGGGAAGAGGACGTGGTGTAATATGGCGCACATTATCAGCCATATGTTTAATATGCTCTGGTGTGGTACCGCAACATCCGCCTACTATATTTACAAATTGATTTTTTGCCCACTCCTCAATAAAATGAGCTGTTTGATGCGGTGCTTCATCATATTGACCCATAGCGTTAGGCAAGCCTGCATTGGGATACGCTGAAGTATAGCAAGTTGCTATTTGTGAAAGTTCTTCTATATGACTTCTCATTTCTTGTGCGCCTAATGCACAATTCAATCCTACGCTTAATGGTTTTGCATGTTCAATAGAAGTATAAAATGCTTCTAAAGTTTGTCCACTTAAAGTACGACCTGATGCATCGGTGATGGTTCCGCTAATCATGATAGGTAATTCAGGAATTTGATTTTTTCTAAAAAATTCCTTCGTTGCAAAAATGGCCGCTTTAGCATTCAACGTATCAAAAATGGTTTCAATTAAAATCACATCAACCCCTCCATCTACTAAACCTTTAATTTGTTCCGTATAGGCCACTACGACTTCATCAAAAGTAACCGCACGAAATCCTGGATTATTGACATCCGGAGACAAACTCAATGTTTTATTTAAAGGACCAATGGAACCTGCAATATATTTTTCGGTACTATTTGGATGTTTGCTTTTGTATTGTTGAATGGCATCTTTCACACATTTTGCAGCGGCAACATTTAATTCATAAGCGAATTCCTGCATATCATAGTCGGCCATTGCAATTGTGGTGCTGCTAAAAGTATTGGTTTCGATAATATCTGCGCCAGCTTCTAAATATTGCAAATGAATTCCCGTAATGATAGAAGGCTGTGTAATGCACAACAAATCGTTATTGCCTTTCACATCACAATGCCATTTCGCAAAGCGTTCGCCGCGGTAATCTTCTTCGGTAAGTTTATGACGTTGAATCATAGTGCCCATGGCACCATCAATGACCAAAATTCTTTTTTGTAGACTCTCTTGAATAGACATAAATATATTTTTATGCATATATCCAAAAGAAAGCAAAGAAGCTAATAACAAAGGGGGGCGATAATAGTATCGTTTATTAGTTCTTTTTTTTCCTTTCGGAGGCAGGTTGAACAATAAACAAATCCACCTGCAATGCGGGGCAAAGTTAATACACTATGGTATTATAGCCAAATATACAGGGTGTCTACTTTAGAGTCTAAATGAGGGTTTATTCAAAGGGTGCAGTGATGCTTACGTTGATTTTATCAGCCACCATTTTGATCAGTAATCCGCCAATTCCAAAGTCCTTTAAAGTCACTACAAATTGAGCTGTTGCTTTAGGAACACCTCCTTTAATTTCGATGAAACCATTGGTTTGCATGGCTTTATTCACTCCGTGTACTTGCATATTACCTGAAACGGTTACGGGGTATTTACCATCTTTGGTAAAATCGACCGTCTTTATATTGGTGATTTTGCCGTTGAAAAAAGCACGTGGAAATTTATCAGATTCCATGTATTCGGTATTGAAATGGTTTTGCATTCCTTCCATATCAAATTTGAAATCTTTAATAAGCATAATGAAACTTAAGTCTCCATTAGCTTGTAGACGACTGGTGACTTGATTATTGACAGCGTCAATATCTTGATCGTCTGCTGCTATAAAATGAACAGTCGCTTTATTTGTGGCATAGTTTTTTTGGGCAATTGCCGGGAAAAAGGCTAGCACAAAACATAAAAGAGGAAGACATTTTCTCATAAGTCGGTGTTTGAACATCAAAAATACATTATTTCAATGAAATAGGCATTCTTAGATAGATGTATTTGGATCTATTTAATATACTGTTGGATGGGTTGTCGGTTAGAAATACTCTTCCCTAAGGTCATTTCATCTGCATATTCTAGTTCTCCCCCAAAGGCGATGCCTCTTGCAATGGTGGTGATAGCACAATTTGCATTCGCTAACTTTTTTTGAATATAGTAGATAGTAGTATCCCCCTGAATGGTTGGGTTTAAGGCAAAGACCAATTCAGTGACTTCGTCTTTTTTTACTCTTTCAATGAGGGGATCGATTGTTAATTGTTCCGGGCCTATTCCATCTAAGGGCGAAATGATTCCGCCTAGCACATGGTAAGTGCCATTAAATTGTTGTGTGTTTTCAATAGCAATTACATCTCTGATATTTTCTACTACACAAATGGTATTTTTTTGACGACCCGAATTTGCACAGATAGAACAAATAGTTCCATCGCTAATATTATAACAACGTTGACAAAATTTAATTTCCTTTCGCATCTTTTGCAATACTTCACTAAACTGAGTGGTGACTTCAGTTTCCTGTTTCAGTAAATGCAATACTAATCGAAGTGCTGTTTTTTTCCCAATGCCAGGAAGCTTCGCAAATTCTGCGACTGCATTTTCTAATAAAGTAGAGGGTAATTGCATTTGTTATTTGAAGAGTATAAAATTACATTTTTAAAATCACATTTGCCTCGTTCTCCCAATTGGCTTTAATATTTAAAATAGTCGATAATTTAATAACAATTTCGGGTTGCTTTTGTTGACTAAATTTTCCTGTATCCCAAACGCCATTATTATTATCATCTAACAATAATTTTAATTGGTAGTCTCCTGGAGGTAATTTTGAAATTCTTAAGATGGCTTGTTGAAGCGGGTAACTAAACTTTACTTTATTATCCTTGGTGAGTAATAAAATGGGATTTTTAAAACTTTGATAATTATTCATTCTTATTAAAGCGGTTCCATAAGCCGATTCGCTCTTGGTTTTAAAAGCCAAGGTATCCGATTTAAGCAACGTATTTCCGAGGCTATCTTTGACGCTTTTTTTAGGAATAATTAAACGCATTTTAGTAGACTCTATCCAATCATGTTTGATAGTGATGATCTTTTGAGTACTGTCTAAGCTCAGCGTCACATTGTCGAGTGGTTTATTTAAAGTATCACAAAGTTGAATGGGGAAACTGTCATTTAAATGAATCGGGGTGTCAAAGCTTAATAATAAATCGTTTAATAAATCTTGCTCCGATCCATCTAAGCTTTTTGCATATCTCAAAGAAGTCATTCCTTCTTTTTTTGCATTTTTATTACTAGAACTGGTGGATGTCTTCTTCTTTTCTACTTTTTTGGCTCCTTCAAAAACATAAAACATTTGTGTATCTGTTTGCGCCTTTATTTCAATAGGCGCCTTTAAAAATCCAAATACTTTAGTGCTATCATCATATCGCTTTGTGAAATCATTGGGAACCACGAAGGCATTAAAACTTTGTGTCGGTAAAAATTGAAATTCAAACTGACCTTTCCCATTGAGCTTGGTATAATACAGCGGCTTATCTTTAAAAATAGCAGAGTCCTTATTGACGGGGTGCAATATCACTAACAAAGTGCTATCCACTTCCCCTGTTTCTGCAACACGAACACTTCCTTTAAAAGTACCTGTGTCTATATGATTCCCAGTGCTAAATACATAGGTAAAACCTTTGGCAATATTTCCTTCATTCACATCTTTAATCGCATTCCCAAATTTTAAACTATAGGTTGTATTACTAGCAAGTGTGTCATTGATACGAATACGCAATACATTTAATCTCGCATCAATTAAAGGAACGGTTTTGATGGTTGGAGAGAAAATTAAATTTTCTTGAAGGGCATCGGCGGTAATGAATTCGTTAAAAGCAATCACAATTTCTTTAGGATTGATTTGAACACTAGAATCGTGTGGCTTGGCAGCTATTAAATAGGGAGGTATGCTATCTCTGGGTCCGCCAGAGGGTGGAACGATATTGGCACAACCTTGCAATTGCACCAACCAAATGATGGCTACTAAAATGATGGTAATGGGTTTCAAAAGGCTTCCTATTCTCATATCCTGCAAACTTAATTAATCTTCTTCGGTTTCTTCTATTTCCTTGGTTTCGTGGAGGGCCACTGCCAATTCATTCGTTTTTACAAATTGACACCAGTGGCAATCTTCCTTTCCGCATCCTGTATAAAAATCTTTTTGTTGAATTTTTGCCCAAACAGTTTGAATTTGTTGTGTTACGGTTGTGATGTCCGCATCCGTAATAGGCACGTTTATTTTTTCAAATTCCTTTTTCTTATTCGGTTCTACAAAATCAAATTGCGCCAAAGTGACTTCCCAATTTTTGGGATGGTGGTTCAATAGTATTTTATAAAATACGGCCTGTCTCCAGTAATCTCCACCTAAGGGATTTTTCTCATGAGGGCCTTTTAATTTTTCTCTAGCATTTTCAATATTTCCTGTTTTATAATCTATCACTACCACTTGCTTGCCCGTAAATTCAATTTTGTCTATGGCTCCTTTTAAAGGAATATCTTTCACCACCACATTATTAATACGATATTCGGTACTCACTACTTTATTCCACTCCTGTACATACTTTTGATAGTATTGTAATAAAACAGTTTCGCCCAGCTCCAATTTATCTTTGAATTCCTGTTGTGTAAATGCCTCTCGATGCCTTTTCATGTAGTAATTAAAGTCTTGCACCAAGGTTTGCACATCGGGGAATACATTATTCGCCTCCTGCATTTTTTTAAACAATTTATTTAATGCATCATGAATGGCAGATCCAAATGTGGTTGCTTCGGATTTACCTGAAGGAACTCTTATTAAACTATTGTAATAAAAATGCAAAGGGCATTTTAAATAATTGTTTAATGCAGTTACGTTCATGGCAAATTTTTCCAGCTTAGGGCTAATGAAGTCATCTTCCAATTGTGCAATTTCGGGTTGTGGTGCCGATTGTAAACGCAATAGTTTATAACTTGATTTTAATGCAACATCCACTTCTCTTTTTTGAACGCTTACTTCTTTGCCTTCTAATAATTCAATAATAAACTGACTTGGTTCGGCTTCCTTCCCATCTCCTTTATATTGACTATATGAAATATGCAAGTATTGTTTGGCTCTTGTGATGGCGACATAAAATAATCTTCTTAATTCTTCTTTGTCATCGGCATGTTCTAAGCTGCTTAATACGGTATCGGGAAGTGTATATCCTGCAGATGCAGTGCTGCGTTTCTTTTCCCAATAATGCGCATTGGTACCTGCTAAAAAAACATGCTTAAATTCTAGACCCTTACTGCCATGAGTGGTTAATAAATTGACGCCCGCATCATTGCCAGTAGTAATAGGGAGAGGCATACGTATATCTTCTCTGCGCATCAACTTAAACATATCTACTAAACTTGGAACATCTAAGCTAGGATGTCGATGTGTTTCTTCTTTGATGAAATCAAAAAAGTGGCTCACTATTTCTAACTCATATCCTTTATTGGGACCAGACAATACTTCATTGATAATGCCTGTCTTTTGAAGTATTTGTTCTATCAAATTAACGAGTGTGACATTGGGAATTTGCCCTATTAAATCCTCTAATACATTGATTGCTTTTGCAAATTCAGCCATGCCTCCTTTTGAAAACAAGTCGGTTTGAACCCCTTGCGCTTTATCTACCAATACTTTTCGGAAAGTATTTTCGGGGGCATTATATTTTAATTGATTTGCTTCGGTGGTCAACATTGCAATAGTGATGGGGGAGATGTTCCAAAACTTAAAATGTAAAATTTCAAATAAAATATTGGCGCCTTCGTTAGGCTGATCCCACTCACATGCTAGGTAATCTAATATTTTAAGTATTTGCTTCACCAGCACTTGATCTAATAAATTAGCTGTGCGCTTGGAATAAATAGGAATATTTTTTTGTTGCAAAAAATGAGTAATCTCTTCTCCGTATTTATTTTCCTTATAAAGTACAGCAATGTCTTTTGGTGCCGTGCCCGATTGTACGAGTTGATAAATTTGCTCCGATATATCAATCATTTCATCCTGTGGATCATTATAACTAAAAACGGAAGGAACAATTGCAATGTTTTGATTTTCGGGTAGAGCAGCTTTTAAATTTTTAGATAAGCCTTCCATTTTATTCACCAATCTTTCTTGATTGTTTTGAATTAAAATAGTGGAAGCGTTTAAAATAGGTTGTGTGGATCGATAATTATTTTCAAGTACAATCGTGACTAAATCATCATGATATTGTTTTTGAAAGTGCAACATGTTTTCAACGTTGGCTCCCTGAAAACGAAAAATACTTTGATCATCATCGCCTACTACAAATAAATTAGGTTGGTCCCAATAGTTCACCAGCAATTGCACTAATTCATTTTGGGTGCCACTCGTATCCTGAAATTCATCTACTAATAAGTACAAATATTTTTCCTGATATTGTGACAATAAGTTTTTATGATCTTTAAAGGCTTTTATCACCCAGTTAATCATATCATCAAAGTCATACCGGCTATGATCTTTCATGAGTTGTTGATAGGTGTCAAAGGCGGCAACGGCCGCTTTTAATTTTTCCATTTTTTCGATAGCAGCATCTACTAAACCTTGCTTCAAAGAACCTGCTTCAAATTGTTTGTATTTGCGACGGTATACAAATTCGTCTCGGTTAGGGATGTCTTGAATGTAAACATTAATTTGTTGAATTAAGTAGTCCGAAGTCCAACCTTCTTTTTTCATGGCACTAAATAACCTACTTAAATTACCCATCTCATAATATACATCACCACGATACCTTTTTAAAGGATTATTTTTATCAAATTGGTCGATGAGTTTTTTTAATAGTTCTATTTTTTCTAATTCAGAAATAGGATCCAAATTTGGCTTTTCAAACAAAGACAAATTATCCTGAATGATATCATTGCAAAAGGAATGGAAAGTAGAAATATTTACTTTGTAAGCACCTGCTCCAATAAAGTCAACCAAACGCTTGCGCATCGCAATGGCCCCTGCGTCAGTATAGGTTAAGCATAAAATGTTTTCGGGAGCCGTATCGGTTTCTAATAAAATTTTTCCAATGCGCGCACCTAATATTTGAGTCTTACCAGTACCTGGCCCAGCAATCACCATCACGGGACCTTCAATGGCATCCACGGCTACTTTCTGTTGCTCATTTAAACCTTGGTATAAGGCCTCAAATGCTTTTTGCTGAGCGTCTTTACTAATCATGGGTTAAAATTAATGGCTTTAAAGGGATTTCTCACAACAAAAACCCTAACAACTTGTTATACTAATTATGTCAAAAGTATATACCCTCCAAACCGAGCAATTTATTCCCATTTCCTTGGCCGAAGCTTGGGATTTTTTCAGTAGCCCTGCCAATCTTGCTAAAATCACCCCGGCACACATGGGGTTTAACATTATTAGCAAACATCATGGTGAAAAAATGTATGCGGGTCAAATCATTGAATATACTGTTAAGCCATTATTAGGTATTCCTTTGTATTGGATGACCGAAATTACGCATGTTCAAGAGGGTGCCTACTTTGTGGATGAACAGAGGTTTGGGCCTTATATCATGTGGCATCATCAGCATCATTTTAAGGAAGTGACTGGCGGTGTGATGATGACTGATATTGTTCATTACAAAATTCCTTTAGGTTTTTTAGGGGACATCGCCCATTGGCTTTTTGTCAAAAAGCAATTGCAGGGAATTTTTGACTTCAGATTCAAGGCGGTTATCGATAAATGGGGGAACTAACAAGCTTTAGCACATTATTTTCAAGATTTTAGAAAATAGTTGGGTTAATAGTCTGTTTCTAAGTTTAATTTTTATAAACTTTGTCAACCAATTACTAATCTTCATGGCACAATCTTCTGGTGGACAACATGCGCACAAACTTTCAGTCGCAGGTTTAATCGTT
>CANBSH010000002.1 GCA_947372105.1 Chitinophagaceae bacterium | reverse complement strand
GGTCCGTTGTTAGGTCCATTATTTGGACGATTATTATTTCTATTATCTGGTCCGTTATTAGAACGTGGGCCTGATGGATTCAAACGATTGTTATTGTTTTGTTGATTTCTACGACGATCGTTTTTCTCTAAAGTTCTCAAACTAATTTGTCCTACCACATCTACAAAATCCGGTTCTACTTCCTTAGGCTTTCCACTAGTAACTTCTACGGCCTGTAATTCTTCCACCGCAATGCCTTGTTGATTTAATTTTTTTATTTCCTTTACGCGTTCAATCGTCAATGGATAATGCTTGGTATTATTGGGTAAAGTATACCACATTAAATTTTTGAAAATATCTTTCTTAATTAAGAAAGCCTGCCCCATGACAGTTTGTAAATTATCTGCATAATCAGGGAAAGCTTGCAATGCATCTAAGTAAGTATCTAATTCAAAATTCAAACAACATTTTAAACGACCACATTGGCCACTTAACTTAGTTTGATTGATAGATAAATTTTGATAACGAGCAGCAGTGGTATTCACACTTTTAAAATCATGTAACCAAGTGCTACAACAAAGTTCACGTCCACAACTTCCAATACCACCTACTTTAGCAGCTTCTTGACGAATTCCAATTTGGCGCATTTCTACTTTTACTTTAAACTCGCCTGCAAAAATGCGAATGAGTTCTCTAAAGTCAATACGATCATCGGCAGTATAAAAGAAAGTTGCTTTTTT
This sequence comes from Chitinophagaceae bacterium, assembly GCA_947372105.1. Lineage (GTDB taxonomy): Bacteria > Bacteroidota > Bacteroidia > Chitinophagales > Chitinophagaceae > Sediminibacterium. The sequence continues at coordinate 104,993 of CANBSH010000002.1, read as the reverse complement.
ACCATCTGCTTGAATTTCAACTTCACTCAATTTCATTGCTAAACGTAAATCACGCGCGGCGGCACGACTACGAGATAAAATTGCAGCTTCACGACTTTTACTAATCTTGAATGCTTCAATATCGCGCTCATTGCTAGGGCGTAATATTTTCTTCATCTCAGATCCAAATTCGTCTATCCCTCTTTTCTTTAATTGTAAACGTACTAATTCACCGGTCAAAACCACTTCCCCTAAGTCAAAGCCATTCACCCCTTCTACAGTAACATAGTCGCCTTTTTCATAAAACTGACTTGAGGTATTTTTATAAAAATCCTTACGACTGCCTTGATTAAAGCTGACTTCAATGATTTTACATTGACTTTCGGTATCGTCTATTGGTAAATTGCGTAACCAATCATGTACATTCAATCGGTTACAGCCTCCAGTACTACAGCCGCCATTACTTTTGCAGCCGCCTGGTTTTCCAGTTCCACATGATCCACATCCCATATATCGTTAGTTCAACTGTTATTAAATATAAAATACCCAAGCTTATCCTCTTTTCTCTATTCTTTCCACTTAAGCTTCTGTCAAAATTAAGGTTTTGTTCTGAATGATATGATAGAACTTAATACTAAGTCCCATAAACAACATCTTGGCGTTGGCATTGCGTTCAATATGATAAACTGCCTTATCTAGTTCATTTACAATGGCTTCCATCTGACTTACCCCTGCTATTTTGTTAATTCTAAGGGCAAAATCTTTAAGGTCATTATCTAAGGGTAAATCACTCCCCATCGTCTTTAAGCGGATGCTATGCTCTAATAAATGGTTGAAATACTTCAAAAACTGCTTTTGTTGCTCACGACCCATTTTACTCATTTCTTCCACCCATTTTAATTGAGCTAATGGTCCTGATCTTAAAATGGCGTTTAACCAGTCTTTAATTTGAGTGATATAATCCGCATCACTATGTTGTACTAAGTGAAGGGCTTCTCTATAATTGCCGTCCGAAAGCAAAGCGATTTGTTTGGCTTTGTCGGGATCTAATTTACCTCTTTCAATTAAGGCAGTTTCAATTTCGGCTACAGTTAATCTTGGGACTTTTACAAACTGACATCTACTTAAAATAGTAGGTAAAATATTTTCTTCCGAAGCAGCTACTAAAATAAAAATGGTATGAGGTGGCGGCTCTTCAATAAGTTTCAATAATTTATTTCCTTCATGACCTAAATATTCAGGCATCCATAAAACCAAAACTTTGTAGGCGCTTTCAAAACTTTTAAAGGATAATTTTTTGATGATTTCATTGCACTCCTCGGCACTAATATTCCCTTGTTTATTTTCGGCTTTTATAAATTGAAGCCAATCAAATGCATTTCCATAAGGGTATCCATTTAAAAATTCTCTCCACTCTTCAATAAAATTCGCGCTGATATTTTTCCTGCCTGATTTTTCTAAAGTGATAGTAGGAAAACTAAAATGTAAGTCGGGATGTACCAATTGACTTGCTCTATGATAAGCAGGTAGTGATGCAATTTCTTCGGGACTATATTTTTTAACTGGCACCGGTTCACTAGGTCCTCCAAATAAATCCGGACTGGCTTCATTCCCATTAGGAAGACTCACTATATATTGTGCGAAAGCAATGGCTAAAGGAAGTGCCCCCGAACCTTCGGGACCCACTAATAGTAAAGCATGGCTCAACCTTTGTTGATGCACCATGTCCACTAATTGTTTTTTTAATTTTTCTTGACCTATGACTTCGCTCAATAACATGCAACGAAGATAATGCTTCCTGCCATTATTTTAAGTAAGATAAAATAGCGTCGCTATCTGGTTTTACATTGCTTGGGAAATAAGCAATCATTTTTCCATTTTCATCCAACAAAAATTTATTGAAGTTCCAAGAAATACTAGCATCTAAAACTCCATTTTTGCCTTTTTGAGTAAGCCATTGATAGATGGGTGCGGTGTTATCACCTTTCACATCAATTTTATCCGCTAAGGGAAAACTCACCCCGTAATTTTTTTTACAAAATTCAACAATTTCTTGATTAGACCCTGGCTCTTGACCCCCAAACTGATTGCAAGGGAAACCTATAATCACTAATTTATCCTTGTATTGTTCATATACTTTTTGCAATGCTTCATATTGGGGAGTATAACCACATTTTGAAGCGGTGTTCACTACTAATATTTTTTTGCCTTTATATTTTGAAAAACTAATTTGATTGCCATCAATGCTTTTTACTTGAAAACTATGAATTGATTGCGCTTGTGCGAAAAAGGAAGTAGCCATTAATAAAAGGGTGAATAGATATTTCATATAATATTATTTAAATGTTTATTTGAATGTTTATTTGAATGAATGTTTGGTTAAAAAATTGTTGAGTAGGGTGTTGAATATTTGGATTATTTAATGATTGTACTTGTATTTTAAAATTAATAAATATTATAACAACAATTCAAATAAAAGGTTGACAGGGTTTAATGTAATGTGTAGGCGGCGGCTGCAAATCCAATACTGGCAGGTTGTGCCATCAACAAACAATTCCCTAATGCTTCCATGGTGGCTCCTGTAGTGACGACATCATCTACCACCAGTAAATTCAAGCCATATAAGGTTTCGGGGTGGGTTATTGTAAACTGAATAGTAGCCGATCCGCCCCGTTGTAAACGATCCTTATGGGTTTGCGAACTGCTCGTTTTTTTCTTTTGGATGGCATCCTTAAATAGCGGCCAGTGGCATACCGCTGCGATGCCTTCGCATAATAGTTGCGCTTGATTATAACCTCGTTTTCGTTGTCTTGATTTTTGAAGTGGAACAGGGACTAAACCATTGATATGATGAAAACGATTACTTTTTTGAAGTGCTTCCCCCATCAATCTACCTAATAGCCATCCTGCTTTTGGATTTTGCTTGTATTTTAATTCGAAAATTAAAATTTGAACGATACTCTTTTTGGTAAAAAATAATGCGGCGCCGCAGGCGCCCAATGAAATTCGACCCCAAAACATTTTTTCTACAACATTATTTTCAATCGAAAAAAAATCGGTGTACGGTAATTGTTGAATACAGGAGTCACATAAAATATTGGAATCACTCAATTCATCTGTGCCACATTGCAAACAAATAGAAGGAAATAATAAATGCAAAAAACCTTGCAAATATTTTTTTATAAATAAAAAGAAAGGTTCTAAGTTTTGGTAAAACTTATTCAACCAATTATTATAAAAACGAGACACTAAAAAAATAATCTATAGGCTTCGTCTACTCTTTCGATGGCAATAATTTCAATGCCATATTTTTTTGGCTCAATTCCTTTTTTATTAAATTCTGAAATATAAATTTTTTCAAATCCTAATTTTTCAGCTTCTGCAATTCTTTGTTGAATACGATTCACTGCTCTTATTTCTCCATTCAAACCTACTTCGCCCGCAAAACAAATTCCTTGTGGTAAGGGAACATCTTCATAGGAAGAAAGTAAAGAAAGTATAATTGCTAAATCTAAGGAAGGGTCTTCAATTTTTAAACCGCCTGCAATGTTTACAAAAACATCTTTCATGCCAAATGCAAAACCACCACGTTTTTCTAAAACGGCTAATAATAATTGTAAACGACGTAAATCAAATCCAGTCACAGTGCGTTGTGGCGTGCCATACACACTTTGTGTTACGAGTGCTTGCACTTCAATTAATAAAGGCCTCATACCTTCCATGGAAGCAGCTATGGTACTGCCACTCAAGGATTCATTACGTTGTGCAATTAAAAAAGCTGAAGGGTTGTTGACTACTTTCATTCCTTCTCCAGTCATTTCGTATATTCCTAATTCACTCGTGCCTCCAAAACGATTTTTCAAAGTGCGCAACATACGATAAGCATAATGACGATCTCCTTCAAATTGCAACACCGTGTCCACCATGTGTTCTAAAATTTTAGGTCCTGCAATGGTTCCTTCTTTAGTAATATGACCAATTAAAAAAACCGGTGTTCCTGTTTCTTTCGCAAAGCGTTGAAATTCGGCAGCAGTTTGTTTAATTTGAGAAACACTTCCTGCAGTAGCATCAATTAAATTAGATTCTAATGTTTGAATGGAATCCACAATCACCACTGTGGGTTTTAATTTTTTAATGGCTTTAAAAATTTGCGCAGTATGTGTTTCAGTTAACAAATAAAAATTTTCATTTTTTAATTGTAATCTATCGGCACGCATTTTTATTTGCTGAATACTTTCTTCTCCACTGATGTATAAAACGGTTTGATCTTTCATCATCAAACCTTGTTGTAAAAACAAAGTACTTTTTCCAATACCAGGTTCGCCCGCCACTAATATGATGGAACCTAAAACGATACCTCCTCCCAAAACTCTATTTAATTCCACATCCGAACTATCTATTCTTTTTTCAGATAAACTATTCACATCATTCAATGAAATGGCTTGATTTCCATTTTGATTATTATGATAGCCTTCCCAATCGGTGGTGGCTTCCTTTCCTTTATCAATTAATTCCTCGGTAAACGTATTCCATTCGTTACAAGCCGGACATTTACCCGCCCACTTTGCCGATTCATAACCACAATTATTGCAAAAAAATGCCGATTTGGATTTACTCATTGGGTAAAGATAATTGCTTCCTTTAAATTGAGATTGCGTATTTCCCGCAAAACGGGTAAAAAGCCCTTTTTGTCTCAAAATGTTCATTTATTAAGGCGAATTCCTTAAACTTTTTTTAAGAAATTTTTCGAACAAAAACGGACATTTATTAGTTTAATTTTCCTATGAGTTTTTTAAATAATAAGATCTTTTAATTAATTTTAAATGTGTTATTTATAAATGTAATAAAAACATAATACAATTAAAGATTTCTCCCTAAACCACCCTCCATATTAACATTTAGTCACCTTTTTGTTAAAATTTGTTAAAAAAAGATATGATTTTCGTTGGCAGAAACTCCGACTTATATTATATTGCACAACATGTTCTCCATAATGGAGGGCTTTATTAACAAAAATTTTGACAACAACATGAGAAAAAAACTACTATTGAGTTTGTTTGTTGCGTTTTTCTCTTTCACGGCGGCAATCGCGCAAAACACAACTGTGACTGGTAAAGTAACAGATGATAAAAATGCGCCCATTGAAGGTGCGGTCGTAACAGAGAAATCAAAAACAAATAACCGAGCAATCACTGATGCAAGTGGTACTTACAGAATTAGTGTAAAACTAGGATCTGTATTACAAGTGTCTAGTGTAGGATTTGAAAGAAAAGAAGCAGCAGCACAAGCTGTTACGAACTTTAGTTTAAAAGCTTTGAAAGAAGATTTAAGTGAAGTGGTTGTAACTGCCTTGGGTATCAAAAAGGAAAAGAAAGCCTTAGGATACGCGGTTTCTTCTATTGGTAAAAAAGACCTTGAATTAAAACCTGAGGTGGATATTGCTCGTATCTTAACTGGTAAAGCTCCTGGTGTTAACATTTTAAATACAAGTGGTTTATCTGGTTCTGGTACTAACGTTGTAATTCGTGCTATTTCTACTATCTCTGGTGGAACTTCTCCATTATGGGTTGTGGATGGTGTGCCTTTTGACGGTGGTAATAACCAACAAACTTCTTTCGTATATGGTAACAACTCTCCTAGCCGTTTCTTAGACTTAGACGCGAATAACGTGGAGTCAATTGACGTATTAAAAGGTTTGAGTGCGACTACATTATATGGTGAGTTAGGACGTAATGGTGTTATCTTGGTAACTACTAAAAACGGATCTACTCAAAAAACAAGAAAGAAAAACGAAGTAACTGTTTCTCAATCTTATTTTGTAAACCAAGTGGCTAACCTACCAGATTACAACACTACTTATGGTGGTGGTTTTGATTTGAGTATTGGTTTAGCTTTCTTCAGTAACTGGGGTGGTAAATTTACCAATCCTCCAACTTTGGTAGCGCATCCATATAGCCGTTCTGCTTTGAACGCTGCATTCCCTCAATATGTTGGAAACAACAGCTACCCATTAAAGTTTTATAACTCTGTTAAAAACTTCTTCCAAGATGGTGTAACAAAAAATACTTCAGTAAACTTTGCTGGTTCTTCTGGCAATGTAAACTATAATATTAACTACGGTTATACTGATGACCAAGGTTTTGTAGAAGGTAATGGAACAATGAAAGGTAATATTGGTATGGGTGGTACAGCTAAATTAAGTAACAAAATTACTATTAGCGGTACTTTCAACCACGTTAACACAGACGTTAAGTCTCCTCCAACTTCTCCTTCATTTGGTAGTACTGCATCTGCACCATCTATTTTTGGTGACGTAATGTACACTCCAACTGCGGTAGATTTAATGGGATTAGAGTGGGAAAACCCAATTGACCATTCTCATGTATACTACAGAAGTGGTAACGATATCCAAAACCCAAGATGGACTGCTAAAAACTCTTTTAACCGTGATAAGGTTTCAAGAAACTTTGGTAATATCTTGATGGCTTGGGATGCTGCTAAGGATTTAAAAATCGCTTACCGTTTTGGTTATGATGATTATTCAAACTTCCAATTATATGCTCAAAACAAAGGGGGTACTTATTTCCCTACTGGTTTTATGAGAACAAGTGTTGGTTTCAACAACATCATTGACCACACATTAACTGCTACTTATAAAAAAGATATCAACTCTGATTATAGCTTTGACGTATTAGCGGGTGTGAACGATCGTGAATTAGGCTACAATCAAATGGGTGCAACTAGTAAAGAACAATTAGTATTTGGTTTATTAGACCATTCTAACTTTACAACGCATGATATCAATAATGAAGGTGGTGGTGATTTGGATTATAAAATTAATTCTCAATCATTAGCTGCTTTTGCAACTGCTACTTTAGATTATAAGCGTTTTGCTTATTTAGTAGTAGGTGGACGTAATAGCTGGACTTCTACTTTAGAAGCCGCTAACCGTAGCATCTTCTATCCTAATGTAAGTGCTTCATTTATTCCTACAGAAGCGTTGTCTTGGTTAAGAAATAAAAAGAATATCAACTACTTAAAATTACGTGTTGGTTATTCTACTGCAGCTAACTTCCCTGGAGCTTACTCTACAAGATCAGCTTTAGCAATTTCTACAAGAAACTTTGTAACAAGTGCTGGTTCTGTATTAAATACCAATGCTATTCCTAACTACTTGCCTAACGCAGATTTAAAACCTGAGTTATTACAAGAATTAGAAGCAGGTATTGAAGGTAAATTCTTCCAATCTCGTTTAAGTTTGGATTTGACATTATATAATAGAGTTGCAAAAGATCAAATCTTGAACAGAGATTTAGATCCATCAACTGGTTATACTGCCATCCAAATCAATGCTGGTCAAGTATCTAACAAGGGTATTGAAGCTCAAGTAGGTTACAAAATCATCAAAGGAAAAGATTGGTCTTGGGATTTAACAGGTGTTTGGACTTTAAATGAGTCTATGGTATCTAATATTCCTACTGACTTAAAAGAAATCGTTTATGCAGGTTATACTACCTTAGGTAACTTCGCTATTAACGGTCAACCTTTAGGTATCATGAAAGGTTATTATTTCCAAAAAGATGCAAAAGGAAATTTATTAGTAGGATCTGGTGGTGACTATATGGCATCAAATAGTATTGGTGTGATTGGTGATCCGAACGCTAAATATAAATTAACAGGTATTTCTAGCTTAAGCTATAAGCAATTCAATTTCCGTTTCCAATTTGACTACACTTGCGGTGGTGATATTTACTCTTCAACAGTAAGATCATTGTTAGCGAGAGGGGTAACTGCGGATACAGAATTTGATCGTGCTGCTCCTTATATTTTACCAGGGGTATTGGAAAATGGCAAACCAAACAATATTCAAATTAGTGCTACTCAAGCCTTCTTTAATAACATGTTTGGACCAGACCAATCTGGTATGTTTGACGGAACAGTTATCAGATTAAGAGATGTTTCTCTTAGTTATTCATTACCTGAAAAATACTTATCAAAAACTCCATTTGGTAGCTTGTCTATCTCTGCCAACGGAAGCAACTTATGGTACTTTGCTCCTAACTTCCCTAAACACATGCATTTTGATCCAGAAACAAATGGATTGGGTGTAAGTAGTGGTAAAGGTTTCGAGGGTATCACTGGTCCTTCTGCACGTAGAATGGGTGTAAGTGTAAGAGTAACCTTTTAATCCTAACTAAAGTAAAAAAGAAATCTATATGAGATATTTAAAAATTATAATCGTCACTGCCTTACTTACAACTGCGGTTGCATGTAGCAAACAATTAGATAGTCTTTTGGACAACCCAAATGCTCCTTCATTAGGAACAGCGGATGTTGACTTGTTATTAAACACAGTTCAATTATCTTTTGCTGGTTTCTTTGATGGTGCGTCAAACGACGGGGGCCAATTAACTAGACAACAAGCATGGTTTGGACCAATCTATCAAAACGGATATTCTCCGAATTCATTTGATGGTTATTGGAACACAGCCTATACTTCAATCATTAAAAATGCAAACGCCTTAATTCCTTTGGCGCAAAAGCAAAACAGATTCATCGCCTCTGGTATGGCTAAATTCATGAAAGCATACGCTTTAGGAGTTTTAGTAGATGCTTTTGGTGATGTTCCTTACACTGAAGCGAATACAGGTTTAGCACAAACTTCACCTAAAGTGGATCCAGCTGCTTCTGTATATGCTGCTGCATTAGCTTTATATGATGATGCGATTACAGACTTCTCTAAATCAAGTGCTGCACCAGGTGCTGACTTGTTTTATGGTGGTAACAAAACAAAATGGATCACGGCTGCTAAAACAATGAAATTTAAAATGTTGATGCAAACTCGTAAAGTGGATGCAACAGCTGCTGCTAAAATTCAAGCTTTAGTAACTGCAGGTGATTTAATTTTAACTGCAACAAACGACTTTAATTTCCAATATGGTACTAACCGTACTACTCCAGATAGCCGTCATCCTGATTATGGTGGAAACTATAACTCATCAGGTAGTGTAGGTGAATACATGGCTGACTACTTTATGTGGGCTATTGCTTCTGAAAAAATTGGTACAGCTTGTGCTTCAAATGGTTCTGGTGGTTGTGATATTAGTGGTACTAGTAAAACAACAAAGACTACTTTGGATCCAAGACAACGTTACTATTTCTACAGACAAAATACATCTGCAGCGAACGTTAACTCTGTAACCTTATCTTGTAGCATTGAAGCGCCTCCTGCTCATTATAAAGCAGGCGAGCCTTTCTGTTATGTAGGTGCTGGTTATTGGGGTCGTGATCACGGTGACAACTCTGGTACTCCTCCAGATGGTTCTTACAGAACTACATGGGGTATTTACCCAGCAGGTGGCGCATTTGATGATGATGCTGCTGTAAAAGTAAGTTTGGAAATGGGTGGTAAAGGTGCTGGTATCTTACCTATCTGGAACTCTGAATTTACACACTTTAAATTAGCGGAAGCTGCTTTAACAGGTGTTATTACTGGTGGTGCAGCTGCTGCAAGAGCTAGCTTAAACACTGCACTTACTAATAATATGGCTAAAGTAACTGGCTTTGCTGCTAAAGTGGGTATTACTCCTTCTGCAACTTATGCTGCTACTTCTGCTACTATTGCAAACTACATTAGCATTGTTTTAGCACAATATGATGCTGCTGCTACTGATGCTGCTAAATTGGATATCGTAGGTAAGGAATTTTACTTAGCAACTTGGGGTAATGGTTGGGAAGCATATAACAACTACCGTTTAAATGGTACGCCTAGAAATTTACAAGGCAATAAGTACGCTGCTAATCCAGGATTCTTTATCCGTTCTTTCTTCTACCCATCTGTATTCATGAACAGAAACTTGAATGCACCGGTACAAAGAAATTTAGGAACTGCGGTAAACAAAGTATTCTGGGATAATAACCCTGATAATTTCATCAAATAATAAATTTGACAACAATGAAAAAAATATTAAACATCCTATTAGTTGCTATCGCCTTTATGGTTGTGGGTACTTCTTGTCAAAAAGAAGGATTAGCCTTAGAAAAACCATTCGTTGATATCAACTTCTTTGGAAAAGGAGCTTATATCACCCTTAATAAAACGGTGAATGTAAACTTTAACTATGCCGCAATCAGTACTTCTAAAGTATCTGTAATGGTAGACCCTTATAATAACGGGGTTAAAATTAAACAAGTAAAATTGTTTGTAGTAAAAAATGCAAATGCTGATCCAGCTGCATGGAAATTAGTTAAAACAGTAGACGTAAACGGTACTACCGAATTAGCTGCAACTGGAGCTGAAGTAGCGACTGCTATTGGAACTCCTGCTGCATCTTTATTTGCGCCAGGTCAGTTTTACACTTTCTACAACCAAGTTATTACTGAAGATGGTAAAACTTATGACTTATCTAACACTTTAGGTGCATTAGAAAATGCTACTGGTTATAACGCTTGTTTTAGATGGACTGCTTATGTGGTTTGTCCATTCACAGGTGGTATGAAAGGTAACTACAAAGTAATCGCTGATGGTTGGGAAGACTGGGCTTTAGGTGCAATCGTACCTGTAGGTGATGGTCCTGGTGCTAACCAAGTTGATTTAAGTGGTGTATACCCAGGTGGCGGTTATGTAAAAAACAAATTGGTAGTAAACGTAGATCCAAACACAGGAGCTGCTTCAATTCCACGTGTTGATTACGGTAGCTATTCTCCAACTGGAGCTGTATATTCTGCTGCTGCAGCAAATGCTGGTTATATCTTCTCTTGTACTGGATATATCGGATTAAAGATTGAACATTTCTATGGAACTTCTAGTTATGGTTTCTATTCTTTGATTCTTCAAAAGCAATAGTTTGACTGTTCTTCATTGAACATCTCAATATAAAAAAAGACCCACCGAATTTTCGGTGGGTCTTTTTTTTATGCTCTTTTTTCAGGAATGTTTTAATAGATCCTCTTGTATAAGGAATAAGCTATATCAATAGGAGTCTACTTGCGATATTCATTAGAACCATACATTGCTTGCCTGTTCTTATATTAATGATTCCAACTAATATAAAAACTACGCGTAAATCTTAATTTCTTCTAAATGCTCATCCAAGAATCGATATTCTACTAAATGGCTAATATTGGATGCCTGTGATTTAAGTTTGATTTTATATCTCTTTCTCCAAGTCTTTATAATGCTATTAAAGATGCCCTTAGTGAGGTGCGAATGAATGATGGGATGAACTACTATCTGCAGATTTTTATGCCCGTGTGTAGCCAAATAAGCCAATTTCTTCTCCATTTCATCCTCTAAGAGTAAAGTGGATGTGATTTTCCCCGTTCCTGTACATGCAGGACAGTCTTCGGAGGTATTAATATTTACTTCTGGGCGTATTCTTTGACGAGTTGCTTGTAATAATCCAAACTTGGAAATAGGAAGTACCGAATGTCTTGCACGGTCGGTTTTCATAAAGCCTTCTAAAGCTTCTTGAACTTTGCGTCTGTTTTCGGGCAATTTCATATCAATAAAGTCAATGACAATAATCCCCCCTATATCTCTTAATCTTAATTGTCTTGCGATTTCCTCGGCAGCTTCCATATTGGTTTGCATCGCATTTTCCTCTTGGTTATTGGAAACGCTCTTGAAACCTGAGTTCACATCTATGACATGTAATGCTTCGGTATGTTCAATAATCAAATAAGCGCCACTAGGTAAGTTGACTGTTTTACCAAAAGAAGATTTTACTTGTTTAGTAATACCATATTGATCAAAAATTGCTTGATCTCCATTGTATAAACTTAATATGTTTGCTTTGCCTGGAGCTATACGTTGCAAATAACTTAAAGTGAGGTCGTATATTTTTTTATCATTCACTACGATCTTATTAAAATCTTCATTTAATAAGTCTCTTAAGATACTTGTCGTTTTACTCTCCTCATTCATAATACGAGCAGGAGGAACCGCGCCTTTTAAATTGGATTGTATATTTTTCCAGTTGGCTTCAAGCGTTAATAAATCCTCATGAAGTTCGGCGGTGCTTTTTCCTTCGGCTGCAGTACGTACAATGACCCCAAAATTTTTGGGCCTCACTCCTTCAATTATTTTTTGTAATCTTCTACGTTCGTCTCCTGAATGAATTTTTTTACTCACTGCCACTATTTCATTGAAGGGAGTTAATACTACGAATCGTCCTGCTAATGAAATTTCACAACTTAAACGGGGTCCTTTGGCCGCAATAGGCTCTTTTAATATTTGAACCAACACATTGGGCTTGCCATTTAATACTTCGCTTATTTTGCCTGTTTTAACTATTTCTGGGGCAGTTTGGAAATGCGCAAAATCAAAACTATTATCATTGTCGTTCATTGCTAATTGCGTGAACTTAATGATGGATTTGGCATAAGGACTTAAGTCGGTGTAATGCAAAAAAGCATCTTTCTCAAAGCCTACATCCACAAAAGCGGCATTCAGGCCTGGTATTATTTTTTTAACCTTTCCTAAATACAAATCCCCTACAGACCAACGGGCGTCCATTTTTTCGTTGTGTATTTCAACCAACTTTTTTTCTTCTAACAAGGCAATCTCTACCCCATCGGAAGAACTATTAATTATTAAATCTTTGTTCACTGATAGCAACTTTTTTAAAGCACGCATAGCGCATTAACACTCATGTTTTGCTTTATAATTTTTGAAACACGACCACTTTACAAAGGAAGGAAAAGGTAAAGTAAAGTTGCTTAGTAGATAAGTGGTGTGTGATTTGAAAAAAATGCAAGCGTATTTTAATTAAAATACGCTTGCATAGAAAAGGAATTATTTATTCTTCTTCTTATGTCTATTTTTTCTTAAACGCTTCTTTCTTTTGTGCGTCGCAATTTTATGACGCTTTCTCTTTTTACCACAAGGCATGTCCGATAATTTTGTTGTTATATAATATTATTTCTTTAATTGTTGTATTCTTTTGTCAATCGCACCATTCAGCCCTGGAATATTCATTTGGTTTGCTTTTTTAGCTTTTTCATAATATTCCAAAGCAAGATCCTTTTGATTCGTAAGTTCATAACATTCAGCCACATTTATGAGGGCTTCCATATTATTAGGTTGGTCTTTCAGAATGATTAAAAAGCGTTCAATTGCTTTTTGATTTTGTCCTGACTTTTTACCTCCCAATGCTAAAATCATTTGACCGTAAATATTGTGTGGATTTTTGTCCACTATTTCTTTAATCTTTAAAATGCCTTGCATAGGATTGTCCGAAATATTTCCAAACAAATAACAGGCACCTAAATTGATTTTAGCTGAATCATTATTAGGATTCATAATCAATGCTTTATCTAAAAGAACTTTTGCATTTCCGGCGATCCATTTAAGAAAGGCTGGAGGTGCTTCCTGGTTGGTTAAGTTATCAACCAACTGTTGGGCTGCAAAAGTGAGGCTTTTTTCAGAATTTTCCAACAAAGCAGCGCTGTATGTGTAATATAAATAAGGACCTAGCTTTTGAGCCGAGTCCGCCCAAAAGCGGCTTAGTTGAGCAATTACGGCGATACTATCCTTTGGAGTTTTTGAGCTATTGAATTGATTTTCAATGCTTAGTAAAGTTAATTTTTGTTCTGGACTGAGTCCTAATTTGGCAGTTTCTAGGACACTAGTGGACGTAAATTCTTGATTATCAGTCGTAATGGAGGCTGCAGATTCGATGGTTTTATGCCTAGGTACCCAAAAATAGAGTGTACAAAATAAGGCAATAGATAGGGCAACAACAATAATTTGAGGCTTCTTCAATGTAAATCAATTTCCAGCAAAGGTAGTTACTTACGCTTGCTTTTTACATCGTTTACAAATTCTTTTGCTGGTTTAAAAGCAGGAATAAAATGTTCAGGGATCTCAACCGCAATATTCTTTTTAATATTACGACCAATTTTAGCCGCCCTTTTTTTAGTAATAAAGCTGCCAAATCCACGTATGTAGATGTTTTGGCCGTTTGACAAGCTTTCTTTTACTTCCTTAAACATGGTTTCTAAAGTAACAAGAACATCTACTTTAGGTATTCCGGTTTTTTCAGAAATTTGATTAATGAGATCAGATTTTCTCATGAAGTTTGGTTTTAGGTTCAGTATTAAAAATAAATTAAATTTCACCGAATTACAACTATATCCTAATATTTTTATACATTTTTAGCCATTATTTTAAAGGAATATACATATTTATTATTTATATATAAAATTAATATAATCTATAATTGTCCTTTTAGACGATAATTTTAATCTGAGTCACCCGTTTTTTTAGCATTTTTGTGAAATATGGCCACTTTCTTTACCCAGAAGCTCCTTTATTGGAATGATATCGAAAATAATCGACCCATGCCTTGGAAGGGAGAAAAAGACCCCTATAAAATATGGTTGAGTGAGATCATTTTACAACAAACTAGGGTAGAACAGGGTTGGAGTTATTACGAAAAATTTACAAAAGCCTTCCCAACAGTCCAAGATTTAGCAAAAGCTAAAGAAGAAAAGGTTTTTAAATTATGGGAAGGCTTAGGATATTATAATCGATGTAAAAATTTATTATTTACGGCAAAGGAAATTGTCGAAAAATATAAAGGAGTCTTTCCGAATACTTATGAAGAATTACTTTCTTTAAAAGGGGTGGGGCCTTATACTGCCGCTGCCATTGCTTCCTTTGCCTATAATTTACCGTATGCTGTGGTTGATGGCAATGTTTTTAGAGTGTTGTCCCGATTTTATGGCATTCATACACCCACTGATAGCAAAGAAGGCCTATTGATTTTTAATGAACTAGCACAAAAAAATTTAGCAGCCCGACAAGCCGGCATTTACAATCAAGCCCTCATGGATTTTGGAGCTACTATATGTAAGCCAATGGCGCCCAATTGTGCGCATTGTAATCTTCAACCTAAATGTGTTGCTTATCAACAAGGCTTAGTGAATCAGTTGCCCATTAAAATAAAAAGTATACAAAGGAAAAAAAGACAGTTTGATTTTTTCTGCTTCCAATATAAAAATACTTGGTGGTTGCAAAAAAGAGGAGAAGGTGATATTTGGCAAAATCTATTTCAATTTTATTTAGTAGAAAACACAAACATGCGTCCACTTACAGTAAGCTATTTGACTCATATTTTGCAGGATCAATTAGGGGTTAAAAATCAAAATTTTGAATCGGGAGGCGTTGTATTAAATCGAAAAAATGTTTCGCCTATTTTTAGTCAAACCCTTACCCATCAGTTGTTACAGGCTCGCTTTATATGGGTAAAACTAAAGCAAAAGCCAAAATTGTACGATAATGACCTTTGGGTGAGTGCGACTTCTTTAAAAAAATATGCTTTCCCTAAATTAATTAATGATTTTTTAAAAACTCAATTTCAAGAGTGGTCAAAGTAGGGGTAGTTTAACGCTTATAATTTGGGTGTAACCCTAAAAAAATACTAACTTTCCATAAATAAATAATTTACAATTGGAAGCGCATTCGGGTGATTTTACTTTTTTGTCCGTTTCTATACTCTTCAAGTTGCAGCAAGACGCCAGCCTCATTTTTTTGATGGTGGGGTTACTTTTTTTATCTTTTGTCATAGCAGGTTCCGAAGTTGCATTTTTTTCTTTGTCTTATAAGGATATTCAAGTGCTTAAAACAAAACGACATGTTCCTTTACAACGTATCGTACAATTGTTAGAAAATCCAAAAAAGCTGTTGACTTCCATGTTAATTGCCAATAGCTTTATCAATATCTGTATTATTTTAATTGCGAATATTTTAATTGATCATTTATTTGTTTTTGATGCAGCGCAATACCCTGGACTTGAATTTTTAGTAAAAGTGGTGGTGGTTACTTTATTACTATTATTCTTTGGTGAAATTTTGCCCAAGGTCATGGCCACTCAAAACAATATTCGTTTTGCTCAGGATTTTGGACTTATCATTCAAACGGTTTATTTTTTATTTTCCAATATGAGTGGCTTAATGGTGAAATACACCAATGTGATTGAAAAAAAATTAGCTCAAAAAAATGCAGGTAGTTCTTATAGTATGGAGGAGTTGGATCATGCTATAGAATTAACGAGTAATGAGCCAAATAAGGATAATGAAAAGAAAATTTTAAAAGGCATAGTTAAGTTTGGAAATATTTCGGTGAAACAAATCATGAAGACCCGATTAGATGTACATGCCATCAATGAAACGCTTGATTTTGCTGGCGTTCTCAATAGTATTAAAGAATTCAGTTATAGCCGATTTCCTGTGTACAAAGATGATTTAGATACCGTGGTGGGGATGATTCATACCAAGGATATCATTCCTCATTTGACGGAGCTCCCCAATTTTCAATGGCTAAGCTTAATCAGGCCTGCCTATTTTGTGCACGAACAAAAAATGATCGAGGATTTATTAAAAGAATTTCAATTAAAGAGAATTCACTTTGCAGTTGTGGTGGATGAATTTGGGGGCACCAGCGGTATTATAACATTAGAAGATATTTTAGAGGAAATTGTAGGAGATATTAAAGATGAATTTGACGAAGAAGAATCTACAATTAAAAAAATTGATGCTTACCATTATATGGTAGAAGGAAAAACCACTATCATTGATTTGTGTAATTATATTGATTTGCCAGCGACCACTTTTGATACTGTAAAAGGGGAGAGCGATACTATGGCAGGTTTGTTTTTAGAATTAGCGGGAGAATTCCCCTCCCTTCAACAGGTAGTTAAATTTCAATCCTATAGTTTTACTGTGCTTGAAATACAAAAAAATAGAATTCATAAAATTCAGATGATAATTACTCCCACTATTCCAAGTATTATTGATCATGCGTAATTATTTTGTCTTATTTGTTTTGTTAGGAATGACGTCTTTTTTGATAGCATGTAATTCGCCCTATATACCTAAGGAAAAAGCCTATCCTATGGTTTATTTTCCTGAAAAAAAATATCAATCTTTTTCGGAACCTACAACTCCTTATTCTTTTGACATACCCACTTATGCCAGTGTGAATCATGAGGTGAATTATTTTGGGGTAGAAAAAAAATCAGCGGATTGGATGAATTTAGATTTTCCTATTTTTAATAGCACCTTATATATCAGTTACAATACGATTCAAAAAAATCAATTTGATACTTTGTTGAATGATGCTTATAAATTTGCGACCAATCATGCCAATAAAGCAAGTAGTATTGAGGATTCGGTTTTTACAACTCCCTTAGGTGTGCACGGAGTGTTCTTTCATATTGGCGGAGACGTAGCTACTGCCTACCAGTTTTTTTTAACCGATTCCACGCATCATTTTTTTAGAGGGGCTTTGTATTTTAATACCACTCCTAATGCAGATTCCTTAGCACCCTATAATGCATTTTTATTGGAAGATGTGAAGCGATTAGTAAACACTTTTAGATGGAAATAATGATATCTTTACGACTCCATAAGTAAACTATAAAATTCTTTACCCCACAATTTTTGATATGATAGCGATAGATTCAGTTTTGGTAAGCGACCAGGTCATTGAGGAACAATTTGTTTGTGATTTAACCAAATGTAAAGGAGGTTGCTGTGAAGATGGGGATGCGGGTGCGCCCCTTGAAAATAAAGAAAAAGAATACGTTAAAGAATTCTACGAGATCGTTAAGCCTTATATGACTAAGGAAGGGATTAAAGAAGTCCAACAAGTAGGTCAGTTTTTATATGATCGTGAATTTGGATGGGTTACCCCTACCATTAATGGTCAAATATGTGTGTATGGTAATCGCGATAAAGCAGGGGTGATTAAATGTGCTTTTGAGCAAGCCTATAATGATGGGAAAATTCCTTGGAAAAAGCCCATCAGCTGCCATTTATTTCCCATTAAAGTGCAAAAAAGCAAACAAGACCCTGATATCGAGTACATGAATTACGAACCTCGCGAAGATTTATGTAAAGCGGCCTGTTCCCTAGGTGTTAAATTAAAAGTTCCGGCGTATGTCTTTTTAAAGGAATCTATTATCCGCAAATATGGGGAAAATTTTTACGAAGCTTTAGAAGCTTCCGCGCAACATCTAAAAAATAAATAGTTATTTTTGTTTCCAACTATGGAAAGTATCTACGCCTCCTCCTTTAATGAAAAAAGTAACGCTAAGGCGGTTGATTTGGAGCATAGACGCAAGCTTAATTTTAATATTTCCAAGTATAATGCAGTGGTCCCTAAAGGGAAATCACAATTTACTGATTTAGATAGGGTACGTCAATTAGCTAAAAATAGAAAGTGGGAGGCCATTGAGCATTTGGATTTATACCTCACCCAATTTGAAGAACAAATTACACAACGTGGCGCTAAAGTTTTTTGGGCCGAAGACAGCGAACAAGCACTTAATTTTATAGGAGAGATTTGTAAAGAAAAAGAATGCAAATCCATTGTGAAAAGTAAGAGTATGGTGACGGAGGAAATTCATTTAAATGATTATCTCACTTCCATTGGTGTAGAAAGCGTGGAGACAGATTTAGGAGAGTACATTCAACAAATGGATGGAGAAGCGCCTTATCACATTGTCACTCCTGCGATGCATAAAAGTAAAGAAGACGTTGCAAAATTATTCAATGAACATTTGGGTACTGATATTTCTTTAACACCAGAACAATTAACCTTGGTGGCGCGCAAAAATTTGCGAGAAAAATATGTACAAGCTGAAATTGGTGTAACAGGTGCCAATTTTATTTTATCTGATATTGGGGGCATTGCGTTAACTGAAAATGAAGGCAATGCAAGATTATCTGCAGCATGGCCTAAAACGCATATTGTAATTGTGGGTATTGAAAAAACAATTCCTTCCATCAATGACCTTGGTTTATTTTGGCCTTTATTAGCCACTTATGGTACAGGACAACAAGTGACGGTGTATAATAGTATTATAACCGGTCCTCGTCAAGTAGGGGAAACAGATGGCCCTGAGGAAATGTATGTGATATTATTAGATAATGGCCGTACCGATTTATTATCTAATGCTAAAGCGCGCGAAGCCTTATACTGTATACGTTGTGGCGCTTGCTTAAATGCTTGCCCTGTATATAAAAATATTGGTGGACATGCTTATGATACTACCTATAGTGGTCCTATTGGAAGTGTGATAACTCCACATTTAAGAGGGATGCATGATTACAAACATTTAAGTTATGCTTCTAGTTTGTGTGGCAATTGCACCGAAGTATGTCCTGTTAAAATTAATGTGCACGAACTTTTATTAGAAAATCGTAGAGAATCGGTGGTGTCGGGGGAAGCAGATTTTGCAGAAAAGTTTGCTTGGAAAATGTGGAAGAATGCGTCTATGAGTCGTATGTTAATGAACCAAGGAAATGCAACGATAAAAAATTGGGTGATTAATAAAATGTTTAAAGGATGGTCCAATCAACGTGCGCCATTGAGTTTTCCTAAAAAGACATTTAATCAAATGTATCAGGAGTCAAGAAAATAATACTAGGTTGAATTACTAACTCAATCACTCAATTACTTACCTACTCGCTTTTTTATTTTTATTAATTTATTTATTTATTATACCCCCTAATGATTGACGCTAGTGTGATCATTATTTCACTTTTAAGATCCGCTATTCCAATTTTATTACTATTTCTAGGAGTGGACAATTACATACCATCTGCATCTGCAATGGCTTCTACTGGATCCTTTTGTTTTTTCAAACTATTATTCACTAAATACACACCAACTAATGTAATGACGGTTCCAACAATACTAGTCATGGTCATTTCTTCTTTCAATAATAAGGAACCTACCCATATAGCAACTATTGGATTTATGTAGGCGTATAAGGAAGCAATCGCAGGTTGCAAATGCTTCATACTATAGATGAATGAAATAAAGGCAAAGACAGACCCTCCTAATACCATGTATCCTAATACGCCCCAGGATACTGCATTAATTTCATTTAATGGAACATAATTACCTGAGATAATAGTTATCAAACCCATGGTGACTGCACTTATGAACATTTGCCATCCAATAGAATAATAGGCGTTAATCTTAATATTGCTTCTTGATATTATCACAGAACCGACGCTCCATGTAATCATCGCGAACATAGAAAATCCAACTCCTATCATATAATTTTTACCGTGAAGCTCCATGCTGTCTTTGTAAAAAATAAAAGCAATGCCTAAGAGTCCTAGCAATAAACCTAGTAATGTTTGAGGTGTAATTTTAATGGCTTTGTAATAAAATCGTTCTATCAATACAACGCTTAAGGGATATAATGCTGCAATCAAGGCGGCTAATCCGCTGGTAATAAATTGTAAACCATAAGTGGCTAAACCATTACTGGAAACAAACATCAAAAAAGCCATGGGGATGAGCCATAAAAATTGTTTGCGTGTGGGTAAACCTTCTCCTTTGATCAGAAAAAAACTAATGTAAATGCTGCTACCCATAAATTGTCGAATACTTGCCAATTCAAAAGCAGGCAAGTGGGCCAACCCGATTTTACTAGCAACCCATGTAGTACCCCAAACAATACTAGTAACAGCAAGTGCTGCATATGCTTTTTGCTGTTGCTTCATATTTTTAGTTGATGGACATTTTTCCAATAATATTAAGTCTGTATGAAATTCAATTAGTGTTTGAAGTGCCTTAATTGTGTCATGACCATGGCTAATCCATTTGCTTGACAATAAGCAATACTATCTTTATCACGCACCGATCCGCCGGGTTGAATATAGGCTTCAATTCCTTCGGCATGAGCAATACGAACACAATCATCAAAAGGGAAGAACGCATCAGATGCTAAACTAGCACCCTTTAAATCAAAATTAAATTGTTTTGCTTTTTCAATGGCGTGGCGAAGGGCATCTACACGACTCGTTTGTCCGCATCCTTTTCCTACCAACTGCTTATTCTTTATTAATGCAATGGCATTGCTTTTTAAATGCTTGCAAATAATGTTTCCAAAACTTAAATCGTCTTTTTCTGATGCGCTACAAGGTCTTGCACCTACTTCATCCCAGTTGGTATAATTTCCAGCATCTAATCCTTGCTCTAATGTGCCATTGAGTATAGATTTTTTTTGCGTAGGGTTAAAAGTCATTCCTGGCTTGGATGCTAGTAATATTCTATTTTTTTTGCTAGATAAAATGGCTAAGGCATCTGCATCATATCCTGGTGCTATTAACACTTCAAAAAATATTTCTTGAATGGCTTCAGCTGTAGCTTTATCAATATTGCCATTGGTTACTAAGACACCTCCAAAAGCACTTTCAGGGTCACCTGCCAATGCAGCTTGCCAACTTTCAAATACTGTATCGCGTTGCGCTACTCCACATACATTGGTATGTTTGATAATGGCAAAACTTGTAGTAGGTAAATCCGCAATCAAGGCAATAGCGGCATCTACATCTACTAAATTATTATAAGAAAGTTCTTTGCCATTTAATTGATCAAACCATTGCTCTAAGTGGCCATAAAAAGTAGCTACCTGATGTGGATTTTCACCATAACGTAATACTTTTCCTTGCACAGGATTAAAATAATTACTAATGGCTATATCATACTGCATCACTACTTCAAATGCTTTAGCAGCAAAGGCTTTGCGTTGTTCCATACTGGTATGCCCTTTTTGTTCAAGTAGCATGGAATTGAGTGAAGCATAATCATCTTTCGCAGATAATACTACAACGTCTCTGAAATTTTTGGCTGCAGCTCTAATCATAGAGGGCCCGCCAATATCTATTTTTTCGATGATTAATTTTTCTTCATCGGTGTTGCGTAATGTCTCTTCAAATGGATATAAATCAACAATCACTAAATCTAATTCAGGGATTTTGTATTGTGCCATTTCAGCTATATCCTGTGTTTCATATCTTCTACCTAAAATACCACCAAAAACGGAGGGGTGTAATGTTTTTACACGACCACCTAAAATGGAAGGGTATCCTGTCACGGTTTCTACACCTACACATGGGATGCCTAAATCTTCTAAAAATTTTTGTGTTCCACCGGTAGAATAAATGGTGATATTTAATTGATGTAAGGTTTTTGCTAATGGTTCTAAGCCATCTTTATAAAAAACTGAAATAAGGGCTGATTGTATTTTCTTTTCCATAGTCAAAGGTACGCGCTTTGCTATTTTATTTTTTTGCTCATTTTCCACAAAAAAAATCAAGAACTGAATAACTTTATAAACTGGAATACTACAACGATGCCTAGTATATACAATAGATACCTGGCTTTGGCTTGATGCCACCATAAATACAGCCCCAAAAGGCATAAATAGTACAAGCAAACTTGAGGACTATCCCATTTAGAGTACAATGTATTCCCCATTCCTTTTTCGTAAAAAAACAATATCCCCCTATTGAGCCCATGAATATAATATTGTATTCCATTCCCTAAAATTGGGGGAATATTCCAAATGGAAGGAGAGATGATGAAAATCAATAATGCATAAAGTAATAAGTTACTTAAAGGGACTATAATGAAATTACTGACTAGAATGATAGGCGAGATTTGATGAAAATGATACAGGAGAAGGGGTAATGTTGTTAGCTGAGCTGCGAAACTGATGGAAAAACTACTCCATATCATGGTTAATAAGACGTTGTCCATGGGTACTAGTTTTTGAAGCAGTGGGTGAAACAAATAAATTCCCACTACTGCTGCATAGGATAATTGAAGTCCAATTTGTGATCCACTTTTACTATCCCATAGGAGCATCATTAATAATCCTCCAGCGATACAATTTAAAGTATACCTAGGTTGATTGAAAAAACGACCTATCAAATAAATACTAAAAAATATACTGGCTCGCACTATGGAAGCACTTGCAAATGCAATTAGTGTGTAAGTCCATACCCCACCTAACAATAAAATGAGTTCCAACCATTTGAATATGCTATGCTGAGGTTTCCATTGCGTTAATTTAAGTACACTTTTAAATATTAAGTCAATATGCATTCCGCTAATGGCAATAATATGTATGATACCTAATTGCAAATAGGCTATTAAAATATTTTTATCTAAACTTGATTTAACGCCCAATAATAAGGCTTGCGCAAAACCACTTTCCTCCTTAGTGATAATATATAAATTCATTTTTTGAATCATCGCCTCTCTTAGATTTTTAATAAAAGGAAGTTCAGAAGCAATCCAATAAGAGGAGGTAGTATTATGTAATTTAAATTGGGGGATAGACGAGGGAAGGGTACTTCCCATACAAAAGCCCCAAACAATCATAATCACAATAATAAATATTCCTTGCCATTGAAAATGCGGGTTATACTTTTCGTTTGTATAATAGGCTATTAAGCTGAATACCATAATGCTACAGGATTTTAGCGGAGTGACTATAAAACCTTGATTAGCTGCGTAATATTGAAGGAGTAATCCAATACATATAGCCATGGATACAAATAACAAAGGATGCTCTGCTCTCCAATGCGCTAGGGATTTTTCCATTCAGGAATGCTAACCTTAATTTAGAAAATAAAAATTTCGGTAAATACGGAGAAAGGTTATTCTGTAACTAAATAATTAAACGATCAATTAACAATCTAACTAACTGCTCCAATTAAAAACACCACTAATTTTTTATGCAAATCAGGCAAATTGTTTTTCCAATGACTCGCTGTTGCAGTTTGAATGGTTTCGGAAGGTCCTGTGATTTCAACCCCTATACAAATTTTTGTAGTGGGATGTAAATTTTGAAGTAAGGCTTCTAGTAATTGATTATTACGATACGGAGTTTCAATAAAGATTTGCGTACATCCTCTTTGTTTGGTATCTGCTTCTAATGCTTGAATTTTTTTCTTTCTTTCTAAAGCATCAATAGGGAGATAACCATGAAACTGAAATAATTGGCCATTCATGCCACTTGCCATCAAGGCTAAAAGTAGGGAAGAGGGCGCTACATATGGCTTTACAATCGCGCCCATATTTTGTGCTGCGGCTACTAATTGTTGACCTGGATCGGCAATGCCCGCACATCCTGCTTCTGAAATGATTCCAATATTTTTTCCTTCTTGCAGTAATTGAGTGAATATCTGAATTTGGGCTTGCTCTACTTTATGTATAGAATGCCATGCATAATTATCAATCACCATTTCCTTCCAAATTTTTTTAAAATATCGGCGTGTGGTTTTTTCATTCTCTGCAAAAAAAGCGTCACATTGCTGTATCCATTGTAAAGTGCCAGCTGGGATGCTTTCCCAACCTTCTTCATGCAAGAGCATGGGCAGTAAATATACTTTTCCGAGTGTCATTAGTTATTGTCTTTTACTTCTTGAGTATTTAGATGAGCCGCAATGAGTGCATAAAAAGGAGCTGTCATCCATCCAATGATAGGCAATAAATGCATGACATAAAAAATTATTCCGTTTCCTATAGGTAATCCCTTATGATTTCCAACGTAGGTGGCGGAAGCAATTTTGCTTTTCTTTTCGGTCGCTAATCCATAATCCAACATGCCATAGCCTAAAAAATAACATTCCATTAGTATGGTGAAAATGGGTGTAAACCAGCCTATTAAAGGAATAGAGCAAAAAACAACGATAGGTATTAAATAAACAGTTTGCCAAAGAAGGTTGGTTACATTTAATAATAACGCACGTCTTATCAATTTTCTATAGGCATCTCTATCAAATACAAAAGGCTCGTTTTTTTGTATGGCATCTATTTTTAAATGCAAATACGAAAAGAAGGGGGAAAATAATAGCAAGAATAAATACTTAAATAAAGCGAAGTAAAAAAGAAACAAAGTAAACCATAGCCAGAAGCTCCCCATAGTAATAAAAAATCCTAGCCAATCACTGCTAATACTATCTAACCATGTCTTTAATCCTGTACGTAATATAATCCACTCAATAAAGTTACTTGAAGTCGCTCCAAAATAATTCATGCCTACTATAAATAAGATGGCATAAATAATACCTGGGACAATCATCCATTTCCACAATTTATGTTGCAGAATAAAACGATGTGCTAAAAAATAAGCTCGAATAGATAAAATGAGTTCCTTTAACAAGGGGCTGGTTTTGCATTAAAGATACGAAGTCCCTATTTAGGATTGCATTTTCGTCCCATAAGCTAGGTCCCCTGCATCACCCAAGCCAGGTATGATATAGCTTTTGTCGTTTAAAGTGTCGTCAATATCACCACACCAAATAGGGATATCCTTACCCAATGCGGCTTCTACGGCTTCAATTCCTTTTTTGCTCGCTATGGCTACTGCAATATGAATTTCCTTAGGTTTTTGAGTTTTAGTAATTGCAAGAATGGTCTCCACTAAAGAGGCGCCAGTAGCTAACATGGGATCTGCTACAATTAAAATACGATTGTTTAAGTTGGGGCAACTCAAATATTCAATACTAATTTCAAAACTGCCATCGGGATGATGTTTGCGATAAGCTGATATAAATGCATTGTCGGCTTTGTCAAAATAATTCAACATGCCTTGATGCAAGGGTAAGCCTGCTCTTAATACGGTAGCTATGACGGGTTGTTCTGCTAATACTTTAGAATGATGAATACCTAATGGCGTAGTAGTAGGGTTTATATTACTTGCGAAGCCCTTACTCATTTCATATGCAATGACTTCACCAATACGTTCTATATTTCTTCTAAAACGCATCCTATCTTTTTGTATAGATACATCTCTAATTTCTGCTATCCAATTACTAAGTAAACTATGTTGCTCGCTTAAATGATGTACCATAAAATGCTCATTATTTTTTTAAAACTCAATTTCTTCCATCCAAATTTAATTCTTCTATCCAAATTTAATATAATTTAAACTGATCTCCATCAAACAATCCTTTGTCACTTAATTTCAAATGCGGAATTACTAATAATGCCATGAAACTCAGTGTCATAAAGGGAGACCCCAAAGAACTTCCAAGTTGTTTGGACATCTTATCAATAATGGTATAATTGGCTGCTACTTCATAAGGATCTTCATTGCTCATTAATCCAGCCACAGGCAGGCCCAATACTTTTTCATCATGGGATGAAACACAGCTGACACCGCCTTTTTCCTGAATCACTAAATTGATGGCTATCGCTATACTCTCATCATCTACTCCCACCGCAATAATATTATGACTATCATGTGCTACTGTTGAAGCAATGGCTCCTTCTTGAAACCCAAAATTTTTAATGAAAGCGATTTTAGGAGGTGCATTAAAATATCTATTATAAACTACGATTTTTAAAATATCGGTTTGTGTATTGGACACTAAAAATTCATTTTCAATAGTGGGGGGCATCCATAAGCAATGGGTAATTAATTGTCCATCGATGGCTTCAATGACTGGGATATTTCCATTTTGTGTAGGATATTCATTGACAGATAGGCTCAGGTCCTTTCCTTGAATAGATGTCGCGTTAAATTGATTAATAGCACCTTCTTCAATATGTGGAATTAAGCTTATTCCGTTTTCTGCCACTAAGTTTCCTTGAATATAAGTTTGTGTTACTTCAAAGTTCACTAAATCTTTGACCACTATAAAGTTGGCAGAATCATTAGGCTGCACTTTTCCTGTGGGTAGGGAATAATGTATTACTGGATTGATACAAGCCGCTCTTAATACATTAAATACATCCAACCCTTTTGCTACGGCGCGCGCACATAATTGATTGATATGACCCTCTAGTAAACTGTCGGGGTGCTTATCATCACTACATAACATCATCATGCTAGGATGATCATCAATTAATTCATGTAAAGCTTCAAAATTTTTAGCCGCACTTCCTTCTCTAATTAATATTTTCATGCCATAGCTTAATTTATCTATGGCTTCCTCGATTGTAAAACATTCGTGATCGGTACTTATTCCTGCTTCAATATATTTTTTAGCTTCTTCGCCTCTTAATCCAGGAGCATGACCATCCACAGGTTTCCCTGATTTATGTGCGGCTCTTATTTTTTTCATCACTTCCTCCTCTTCATACAACACTCCTGGGAAATTCATCATTTCACTTAAATAATAAATATCTTCTGATGCAAGTAAGTTTTTTATTTGTTCACTATCTATAGCAGCACCTGCTGTTTCAAAATTAGTTGCTGGCACACAACTGGGTGCTCCAAAGAAAAAATGAAATGGAACTTTTTTCCCATTCTCAATCATATAATAAACGCCTTCTATCCCACAAACATTCGCTATTTCATGGGGGTCACTAATCGTACCAATTGTGCCATGCGTCACTGCCAACCTTGCAAAAGAACTTGGGATTAACATACTGCTTTCAATATGTACATGACTATCTATAAAACCTGGTAATATATAATGATTGGTTGCTTCCTCGCAGTGGGTAACACTTGCAATGATTCCGTCTTTGACAGTCACCATTGCCGGGAAAATCTTTTTGCCTAATATGTCTACATATTGTCCAGTAACCGTAAACTGAGCACTCATGGGGTGGGGTTTATTATAAATTAAACCAATAACTGAACTTAAAGATAAGCGCTCTATTTTTATTTTTGAATAAAGGATCAGTAAAATAATTATCAGTGTATACTAAATAGAAGTCACTCATAGGTCGATATCTATACTGTAATCTACTATTAATGTTAAAGTTATTGCTTTGTGTATTGTATTGTATGAAGCTAGTCCAGAATAGTTTAGTGTTAAAGTTGTATTCTATCTTGGGAGCGATTAACAATAACTTTGCAGAGCCATAGGGATGAGGCAAACTAATTTCATTGAGTTGAAAATTAATATCAATATTTAAGCGTGGTTGTTTGCGCCAATTAATACCTGCTCCCCAGCCATGCACCGTTCCATTGTAATATTCTCCAGCAAATACCCCCACGCGGTAACTAAAAAGTTTTCGCATATCGGAGAAATACATCAAATTATAATTTGTGTATTGATAGGTCCCAATAGGTAAAGGCTTGCCATCTGCAGGTTGTGTAGGAAATAGTAAATTCAAATTATTACTGGAGCTTTGTAAACTCAAGCCAGATGAATTTTTCATTTCCAAACTTGCTCTAAAATTTAATTCATTTTCATTGAACGTATTGTCAGGAGTAAAATTAACTAGTTCTTCCAAATTAAACTGAATCCTACCTATAGGCCCCTTTTCGAAAAATATTTTATGAGATATGTTGCCAAATAAATTTTTATAACCTTGTCGTATCACCGTATCTCTTATGGCATCGTAGTTTTCAATGCGTTGCACATATCCCATGTCGGTGTAATAATTCTTTCCCACATTACCTACGTAGGCAGTATAAGTTGTGTTTTTGATGGTTCTAGTAATGCTGGCATCCACATACCCATTTTGATTTTGAATAGTTGGTTTGATAGAATGATGATAATTGACTTCTACATTTTTAGTGCCATCACTATTCGTATAATTAAAACTGACACCTGCATTGCGACCAAATCGGTCCAATGGGTTCATGGCCGCTTTTTCTTCTGAAATAAAGTTTTCTCTATTTAAAAAGTAGCCTTTAATTACAGACCGAGCCCAAAATCTTTTTTGCATTGTAAAAGCAGTGAAATTTTCGGGAGAATAATCGCCTTTTTTCCCAGTTTGCATATTCATTAAACCTATTCTTACAGTGGGCGATAAATTACCCGATAATCTTGCTCCTAATAGGATGGGGATTTGATTTCCCTCTTTATCTAATCCAATTGTCCTAGAATAAAATGGCTTGTAAAGGGGATTTCCAAATCCAGCAAACAAGTCTGAATTTTCCATGAAAAAATTTCTTTTTTCAGGAAGAAAAATATTGAAACGAGTGAGGTTGGTGACTTGTTGATCTATTTCTACTTGTGAAAAATCAGGGTTGACTGTAACATCCATATTCAAAGACGAATTCAATGTGAATTTTGCATCAAAACCTGCATTCCCTGTACCTCCATGTGCATTGGCACTTTCATGGTCTTGAGTGGCATTACCTGTGACGAATGGCTGTAAAATAATATTATTGTTATTGGGAGGCAATTTGCTAGGGAAAGTTACCATGCCAGTATATCCTAAATCATAGGAATGAAAAGTGGGAACCACTCTAGTCCAACAATTGTATTCATTGGACTTAAAATCGGCCCTCAAAAAATTAATGCCCCAAACAGTTTGGAGTTCATTATATCTTAATGATTTAAAGGGGATAGCAATTTCTGCAATCCAATAGTCTTCATATATTTTTGTAGCAGAATACCATCTCGTATCCCAGCTCCAGCTTGGTTTATCTTCGCTACTAGATGATAACTGATCTTCGGACTGAACATTGGAAGCGGTCAATACAAAAAAGAATCCATTTGTTTTTTGGTTTAAAGGATCCAATACAATAGAGATTCCGTCACTACCTTCATATCCAACATCTCTTTTTAAACTTTTAATAAGTTGATCCCCTTTACTATGTACAATGAATGCGAAATACATATTTTTATCATCAAAAGTGCACATGGCTTCAGTTGCTTGTTGAGGCTTGCCAATATTATTGGGATATTTTTTATTATCAATGCTTACTTTTTGAGCCGTTTTCCAAATTGGCTCTTCTAATAAACCATCAATTTTTATTTCGGTACTCGTTGCCGTGATGTTTAATTGAAATTGTTTCTGAAAATCAGAAATATTTTGAGCCACTCCTATAGAAGTCCCCGTAATAATTAATAAAAAAGCAAGCAGGAAACGATGAATCATTTTTTAAGTTAAAGTGCTGCAAATATCATCGAACTTATTAAATATTTGGCTTAGATAGGTGAAAATGGCAATAATAAAGGACAGAAGGTTATTCTTTGTCCAAAATATCAGGTCTGCGTTCCTTGGTTCTCGCCAAGGCTTGTTCTAGGCGCCATTGTTCCACTTTTTTGGGGTCTCCTGTGAGTAAAACTGGGGGTACTTCTAAACCTCTAAATTCGGCGGGTCTAGAATATACAGGGGGCGCTAATAAATTGTCTTGAAAAGAATCGGTGAGTGCTGAGGTCTCATCATTAATGACACCTGGAATGACACGACCAATGGCGTCCACAATAACGGCGGCAGCTAATTCACCTCCACTCAAAACATAGTCGCCTATTGATATTTCCAGGGTTACGTATAAATCACGAATGCGTTGATCTATTCCTTTATAATGACCGCAAATAATAAGTATTCTGTTTTTTAAGGATAAACTATTGGTTTGCTTTTGGTCAAAAGTTTTTCCATCCGGGGTCATGAAAATTATTTCATCAAATTTTCCTTCTTGCTGTAATTCGTCAATTGCATTGGCTAAGGGCTCGCACATCATCACCATACCTGCACCCCCGCCATATTGATAATCATCAATTTGGCCGTGTTTATTAATCGCCCACTTACGAAGGGAATGTATTTTAAGAGATAGCAATCCGCGTTCTTGCGCACGCTTCATAATACTATGCTCAAAAGGGCTTTGTAATAATTCAGGAACGGCACAAATAATTTCGATTGTCATAAGGCAAATATAAAACAAGTCTAGTCAAGAAAATTGCCTAATTCGCGTCGATTTTTTTTAGTAGGTCGACCTACTTTACTTAACCTTTTTCCGGTTTGGAAGGAAGCCGCTACCATATTGATTCTTTCTTTTTCTTCAATAGGGGATAAATCCTCATAATATTTGATGGCTTCCGCATATGCCATGCGAGATTCAAGTAATTGAGTCACACGAAGCGTCCAGTTTTTATGTTCTGTCCTTGCTTCGTATACATCACCCACCACCACGTTTCGTGAAGGCTTAATATTTTCTCCTTTCAACTTTACTCTCCCTTTATCAATGGCTTCTGTGGCTTGAGACCTTGTTTTAAAGACACGAATAGACCATAAGTATTTATCTATACGTACTTTACCTGTTTCTTTTTTTGTATTTCCAGCCTCTGCCTTCATGCACTATTTTTTTTCTGCAAAGTATTGATGAAAGTAGGGAATGGTTTCAATGCCCTTATAAAAATTTACGATATCAAATTTTTCATTTGGGCTATGTAAATTATCACTATCTAAACCAAAGCCCATAAATACAATTTTCAATCCTAATTCTTTTTCAAATAAAGAGCAAATAGGAATACTGCCACCCCCTCTTACAGGAATAGGTTCTTTGCCAAACGTAGTTGCAATAGCTTTCGCAGCACTTTGGTATTCATGTGAATCGATAGGTGTGATATAAGGTTCTCCTCCATGATGTTCAAAAGCATTTACTGTTACATGTGCAGGTGCTATTTTTTTGAAATAGGACAATACCATTTCAGTAATTTTTGCCGAAGATTGATTAGGCACCAAACGACAAGAAATTTTTGCAAAAGCTTTAGAAGGCAATACGGTTTTCGCTCCTTCGCCTGTATAACCACCCCATATTCCATTCACTTCTAATGTAGGTCGAATGCCAGTGCGTTCGTTGGTACTATATCCTTTCTCCCCCCAAACTTGCCCAATGCCTAAATCCTCTTTAAATTCTGATTCATCAAAGGGAGCTTCGGCCATTTTGGTTCTTTCTGCTGTTGTAGAGGCTATCACATCATCATAAAATCCAGGAATGGTTATATGATTATTTTCATCATGACAAGCGGCAATCATTTTAGATAAAATGGTAATAGGATTAGCAACCGCGCCTCCATAAACACCACTATGTAAATCACGATTTGGTCCGGTGACTTCTACTTCAATATAACTTAATCCGCGTACCCCAATATCAATGGATGGGTTGTCCATGCTAATCATGGCAGTATCACTAATTAATATCACATCTGCCTTTAACAAATCGGTATGTGACTTTACAAAATCAGCAAGGTTTGGACTTCCAATTTCTTCCTCTCCTTCAATGATGAATTTAATATTCGTGCACAATGATTTTGTTTGGGTCATGATCTCCAAAGCTTTTACATGCATATAAAATTGTCCTTTGTCATCACATGATCCACGTGCAAATATTTTTCCATCTATAATGGTTGGTTCAAAGGGACCGCTTTTCCATAGTTCTAAAGGATCGGCAGGTTGTACATCATAGTGTCCATATACTAAAACAGTAGGTAAGCTAGGGTCTGTGATAATTTCAGCATACACAATAGGATGACCTGCTGTTACATATATTTTAGTCACTGGTGCCCCCGCATTTTTTAATGATTGCTCTACTGCTTTTGCGCAAGCCAACATATCTGCATTATGTTCCGACTTTGCACTAACACTAGGAATTCTTAATAAGTCTAATAACTCGTTTAAAAAACGATCCTTGTTTTCTTCTTGATAATTTTTCCAAGCCTGCATCTTAATTTATTTTAATTGATGTTTTAAATCTGATAATACGTTTTCAAGAGACCAATTTAATTTTTCTTGAAAAGGGGATTTTCTTTTTTCGCAATTTTCCATAGTGCATATAGGACAACTAAATGGCATACAACCATCGGTGTGCACAAAAAATTCAACACTATCTCCAAATTTATTTTTGATTAACTGTGTAAATCCGTCTACTGCTCCATGCGCCTCATTCACATTATAATACCAAGGCACAGTCAAATGACAATCAATATGCATTAAGGCGCCATACTTAATCACTCTTAAGTTATGCAAGTCTATCCATTGCACTGCTCTTGATAAATTTAATTCCGTAATTACTTCTTCTAACAAAGCCATATCTGCTTCATCCATTATGCCCGCTAAAGATTCTCTAATAATTTTATATCCATTATATATAATCCATAAACCCATAAAAATCGCAATAGTTACATCTATCCATTTGTATCCTGTATATATGACTAATCCAATTCCAACAACAACTGCATAAGTGGTGTAGCTATCAATTAATAAATGTTGCCCACTTGACGTTAGTGCTAGTGATTTATTTTTTTTACCCAAGGCTTTTGCAAATAACCCGGCTGCCATATTTAAAACAGCCGTAATTAATAATACCCAAATACCATTATCCAAATCATGTAATGGTTTGGGATCAAAAAAAGTATCAATGGATTCGTATAAAATGATACAGCCTGCGGTGATAATTAAACTCCCTTCAAATGCAGCAGATATAAATTCGGCTTTACCATGTCCATATGGATGTTCTTTATCTTTTGGTTTAGAAGCCACATATAAACTATATAAACCAATGATACCAGCCAATACATTCACAATACTTTCTAACGCATCTGATAATACAGACAAAGAGTGCGTCATAAAATAGGCCACAAATTTTAATACAAACAGAATGATGCTCAGACTGGTGACAAAAAACTGTATTCTTAAATTTTGTTTTGACGTTTGCAAGGGACTATATATAAAGGGGTCAAATAATTATTTTACAACACTTGCAAATCTCGCTTGCGCTACTTCCCAATTCACAATATTCCACCAACTATTTATATAATCAGGGCGTTTATTTTGGTATTTTAAATAGTAAGCATGTTCCCATACATCTAAACCAATAATAGGGAAGCCTTTTGTTTCAGCTACATCCATCAATGGATTATCTTGATTGGGAGTAGAGGATACGGCTAAACTTCCATCCGATTTTACCAGTAACCAAGCCCAGCCACTTCCAAATCTTGCTTTAGCTGCTTCTCCAAATGCTTTTTGAAATTCAGCAAAATTGCCAAATGATTTATTGATTGCTTCTGCTAAACTACCAGAGGGAGCATTGTTAGGTACAGGTTTCATAATTTGCCAAAACAATTCATGATTATAATGTCCACCTGCGTTGTTGCGCATTTTAGGACTGTATTTTGAAATATTCTTTAATACTTCTACCAATGAAATTTGTGCGGTGTCTACTTTTTCTGCAACACATGCGTCAGCTAGATTTTTGGCATAAGTAGCAGCGTGTTTCGTGTAATGTATTTCCATGGTTATAGCATCAATATAAGGCTCTAATGCAGTATAGGAGTAGGGTAAAGGTTGTTGTTGAAAGTCTCCATTCGCAAAAAAGTTTTCCGAAGTAAAAGAACTTACTAAGGGCATTGCGGCAATGGCAATACTCGCCTTTCCAGTTTGCTTTAAAAACTGGCGTCTATTGGAGGTTAATTTTGACATGATTTTATTTTTTAAAGTACTTACGTAAAGTTACTTTAATTGGATGTAAAAGTCGGTAGTAAAATTCCTGATTAAATAATTGGGAATCGCGCATAGCCTTGTAGGTTAGAAATATGCCAATGGGCACTAAAATAAAGGTGGAAAGCCACATTCCCATATAGACGTTCCATTGTCCAGAGCGCGCAAACTTTTCACCAAAATTGTTGAGCAGAAAAAAGAATACAAAAAAGATGATAGCCGTGACCATGGGAGTGCCCAAACCACCTTTACGAATAATAGAACCCAGTGGAGCACCTATTAAAAAGAGCACTAAACAGGCAATGGATAAAGTGAATTTACGATGCCATTCGATACTATGTATGGCTACCGAACTTTTAGTTTCGTTGTAGATATCTCCTAAAATTTTCACATTATTTTTTATGGAATTAAACTGAAAGCTGGCAGATTCGCCCACACTATTCGCCATGGAATCTGGAATGATTTGTCGAATATTTGTAACCGAGTTAATGGGATGACTATTAAATAATGCCATGCTGTCTTTGTAATGCATGAAATGCAAGTAAGGGGCTACCTCCTGAGTGAATCTTTTGACAAAAAAACTATCCATATTAGAAATGGAATCAATGGCTTTATTTAATTGACGAACACTTAACATTTTAGGATCATAAATGTTATCATTTCCTTTATTAACTTGAAAACTTTTTAAGTCAAATACTTTTTTATATTCTTTAAAATAAAGTCGAGTAAATTCAGTGTTGGTAGTACTCCTCACACCACGTTCTTGATAACGCCAACCATCATGCAAAATAAATTCTAGGAATTTTTTATCAGGTGAAACACGCATAATACCCGACTCTGCAATAATATAATTATCCTGTAGTGCAAATCGTTTTTCGAAAATGACAATATTATGAATGACACTATCGTTGGATTCTTTTTTTCCAAGTTTTATAACGTAGCCGTCAATCTTATCATAAAACACCCCTTCTTTCAAATCAATAGCAGGCTTGGCTACAATGATATCATACTTTAAGTTCGTCAGTTTCATTTGAGAAACCGGAATGATATTATTTGAAAATAAAAACGCGACTCCGGCTAAAAAAAGAGCAAAAATAAATAAAGGACGCATAAAGCGTATTAAAGGAATCCCTGCTGCTTTAATGGCAACTAATTCAAAACTTTCTCCTAAATTTCCGAAAGTCATGATAGAAGAAAATAGTAAAGCTAAAGGAAGGGCAGTTGTGAACGTAGTGACAGATACTAAGCCGACTAATTCTAAAATAGTGAATAGGTCTAAACCTTTACCCACTAAGTCATCAATATAGAGCCAGAAAAATTGCATGGTGAGCACGAAAATACAAATGGTCAATGCTGCCAAAAAAGGCGCAATGAATGCGCGAAGAATTAGTATGTCTAACTTCTTGAACAATGTTGTAGTACTAGCTACCTATTCTATGAAATAGCTCTTTAATTTGATATTCCCAAAGACGTGATTGATCCTTAATTTCATTTTTTTCAGCAAAATCCTTAATGATCAAAATAGTTTGGTTGGATATTTCGGTTTTTTCAATACGGAATTCGAAGTATTCATTTTTCTCACTGTGCAACCATCTAAAACGAATAAACTTATCTTCTTCTTGGTCTAATAATTCTGCTTTATCGGGAACCCCTCCATTCCATGAAAAACTGAAAACATTTTCCCATTCGTCCACTTTATCCGCAAACCATTCTTGTAAACCAGATCCAGTTGACAAAAATTCAAATAATATATTGGGTGAGCATCTCACAGGAAATTCTAATGTAAATAATTGTTTCTTACTCATAAATCTAATACCTCTTTATAATGGGGTTCGTTAGGTGCAATAATATTAAATAAATGGTAGGTTCCAAGTATTTTTTTTGTTAATTCGTACATCGCTTTCCTGCGGATGGTAAATGATGCTTTATTTTGTTTATAAAACATTGGCAATCAATTATTTATAATTAAATCTTTTACTAATAATCCACTATTCATTTTTTTTAGATGCCGTGATTTACATTCTTATTCGCTCAAATCATTCACTTATCTTTGCCGCCATAAAGTTTTTATATGTTCAATAGTTTGAGTGAAAAATTAGAATCCGCCTTTAAGCATCTAAAAGGACAGGCTCGTATTAATGAGTTAAATGTGGCCAATACCTTAAAGGATATTCGTAAGGCTTTATTGGATGCGGATGTGAATTTTAAAATTGCAAAGGAGTTTACCGATACAATTAAGGAAAAAGCCATTGGAGAAAAAGTCATCAATGCTATTAGCCCAGGTCAGTTAATGACAAAAATTGTGCAAGATGAATTAACCTCTTTAATGGGGTCAGAAGCTGCTACATTAGACTTAACAAAAAATCCATCTATTATTTTAATTGCTGGTTTACAAGGTAGTGGTAAAACCACGTTCTCTGGCAAACTAGCCACTTATTTAAAAGCACAAAAAAAATCGCCATTATTAGTGGCTGCTGATATTTATCGTCCAGCAGCGATGGATCAATTAACTGTTTTAGCAGAACAAATTGGAGTAGATATTTTTGTAGAGAGAGAAAATAAAGATGCGGTTTCCATCACACAAAATGCCATTCAGTATGCGAAAGCCAATAATAAAAATGTCATCATTATAGATACTGCAGGTCGTTTAGCAGTGGATGAAATTATGATGAACGAAGTGGCTAATATTAAAGCTGCAGTGCAACCACAGGAAATTTTATTTGTGGTAGATGCTATGACAGGACAGGATGCAGTCAATACTGCAAAGGCTTTCAACGATCGTCTTGATTTCACGGGAGTGGTATTAACTAAGTTAGATGGAGATACACGTGGAGGGGCTGCCTTGTCTATTAAGTACACCGTGAATAAACCTATCAAGTTTATGAGCAGTGGTGAAAAAATGGACACCTTAGATATTTTCTATCCGGATAGAATGGCGCAAAGAATTTTAGGGATGGGGGATATTACTTCCTTAGTAGAAAAAGCACAAGCACAATATGATGAGGCTGAAGCTAAAAAATTAGAAAAGAAAATTCGTAAAAATCAATTTGATTTTGAAGATTTTTTATCTCAGATACAGCAAATTAAGAAGATGGGAAATTTGAAGGATTTGATGGGAATGATTCCTGGTATGGGAAAAAGTTTAAAGGATGTAGATATTAACGACAACTCTTTTAAAGGAGTAGAAGCGATCATTCAATCTATGACCGTTGTGGAAAGAAGAAATCCCGATTTATTATCTCCTAGCCGTAAACAAAGAATTGCAAAAGGGTCTGGAAAGGACATTGGTGAAATCAATGCTTTTATCAAGCAATTTGACCAAATGAAGCAAATGATGAAGCAAATGAACAATATGCCCATGGGTAAAATGCCTGGATTAAGAAGGTAATTCGTTGATTATCAGTACTATTTTTGATATTTTTCAAATATTTATTGGGAGTTATCTTAGTTTCTATTATCTTCGCGTCCTATTTAACCCTATTTAATAACGCCTTTAAATTTCTATTTAGCATGGCAGTAAAAATTAGACTACAGCGTCATGGTAGTAAAAAAAGACCTTTCTACTTTATAGTAGTGGCCGACGGACGCGCACCAAGAGATGGTAAATTCATCCAAAAAATTGGTACTTACAATCCTTTAACAGTTCCTGCGACTATCCAATTGGATCGTCAAAAAGCTTTAGAGTGGTTAAACAAAGGTGCTCAAGCAACTGACACCGTTCACCGTATTTTATCATTCAAAGGAGTACTTTACTTAAAACACTTATTACGTGGTGTTAAGTTGGGCTTATTTGATGAAGCAACTGCAATGGCTAAGTTCCAAACTTGGTATGCTGAGCATGAAGCAAAAAATGCAAACATCAGTGACTCACACAAAAAAGCACAAGCTGCTAAAAAAGTGTATGTTCCTGTGGTGAAAAAAGTAGCTGAACCCGTAGCTCAAGAAGTAGCGGAAGAAGTTGCTCCAGAAGCTCCAGCGGAGGAAACTCCAGCTGCTGAATAATGAATTCAAACTAGCTTTAAATACTAACCCCTGGTTCCGCTTTGCGAAATCGGGGGTTTTTATCTTATGACAGATTACGTTCACATTGGAAAAATTGTTGCGCCACATGGCGTCGCTGGGCAAATCATTTTAGAACATGCCCTTGGCAAACCTATACACTTTAAAGGAATTGATGCTTTGTTTGTTGAAAAAAATGAAGGCAGTTTTATTCCCTATTTTATTCAATCTGCTACGGCTAAAACCGATACCATAACCCATCTTCAAATTGAAGGCATTCAATCCAGAGAAGCGACTTCGGTACTCATGAGTAAAAAAGTATGGCTTCCGCAAGATGCATTTCAAAAATTAGTAGACAAGAGTTCTCCCTTAGCCTTATTAGGATATCAAGTACAACAAGACGGACAGGACTTAGGGATCATTCAAGAAGTTATTGAACAGCCGCATCAATTAATGGTCACCATATTATATAAAGGCCAGGAAGCCTATATCCCATTACATGAAGAAAGTTTATTGGGGGTGGATCATGCAAAAAAATTAGTCTTGGTAAATTTACCTGACGGACTCCTTGATTTATATACTGAAGAGTAAATACTATTATGCGATAAAAATTTTCCTTTTTTAGTATAAAAGTCTACTAAATTAGTAGGAAAATAAAAACAATTTCCGTACCTTTGTCTTTCGAACAAAAATTTAGTTACATAGTGTTCCTTCTTTTATTATAAAAAGTAATAAAATAAAATAATAAATTATGAGTTTACAATTAGGCGATATCGCTCCCGATTTTAAAGCCCAAACAAGTATTGGCCCCATTCAATTTCATACATTTTTAGGGGACAGTTGGGGAGTATTGTTTTCACATCCCGCGGATTTCACACCTGTATGTACCACCGAATTAGGACGTACTGCGGGATTACAAGAAGAGTTTGCAAAAAGAAATGTAAAAGTGTTAGCCTTAAGTGTAGACTCTCTTGAAAAACATGCAGATTGGATAAAAGACATCAATCAAACACAACATGTGACTGTTGGTTTTCCCATTATTGCAGATGAAGATAAATCTATTGCGAATGCGTATGGAATGATTCATCCAAAAGCCAGTGAAACATTTACAGTGCGTTCCTTATTTATAATAGGCCCTGATAAAAAAATAAAATTAACAATTACCTATCCTGCTTCTACTGGAAGAAATTTTGTAGAAGTATTAAGAGTGATTGATTCCTTACAATTGACTGCTAATTACAGCGTCGCAACACCTGCTAATTGGGTGGATGGCGAAGATGTGATTGTGGTTCCTGCCGTTACCACCGAAGATGCTTTGGTAAAGTTTCCTAAAGGATTAAATATTGTAAAACCTTATTTAAGATTTACCCCGCAGCCCAATAAATAAAAAGTGGTATTTAACTATTCCATTTGTCCAACTGCTTTAATGTGGCAGTAAGATCCTTAGGGAGTGGCGCTTCAAAAGCATAATCTTTTTCACCTAAAGTAAATTTTAAGGATAAAGCATGTAATGCTTGTCTGGCTAATAAAGGTCTTTCAGATTCTTCTGCTTTACTTAATTTGAAATTTTTCTTTTTAATGGCAGAAAGTAATAAGGGAGTGTTGTCGCCATAAATTTCATCGGCTACAATAGGATGTCCCATATGTTGTGCGTGCACTCTAATTTGGTGGGTACGTCCTGTATGAATTTGAAAGGATACCCAGGCAAAACGTTTATAAAATTTTAAGACCTCGTAAGTGGTGTGTGCTGCTTTCCCTTTTGCATGGGTCACCATTTGTCCTTTTTTACCCGGATGTTCCATGATGGCTTGTTCAATACTTCCTGTTTTTGGGGGCAATCCCATTACCAATCCAACATATTTTTTTTCTATCGTTCGACCTTCAAATAATTCACTGAGTTGTTGATGCGCTTCTGCATTTTTTGCAAATACAATTAAGCCACTGGTTTGTTGATCCAAACGGTGAACTGTAAAGATGCTTGGATATTTTGCTTGCAATAAAGATTTTAGGGAAGCTTCCTTGCCAAATCTATCTGGAATACTAAATAAGCCAGCTGGTTTATTTAGTACGATTAAGTCGTCGTTTTCAAATATGATGTCGATCATTCCTGCTTCGATTTCCTGGTAAATGATTTATTCATAAATTTCAACAACCTTACTTCTTTTTCTGATAAAAAACGCCACTTACCGCGGTCCACATTTTTTTTAGTCATGTTGGCAAACATCACACGATCTAAATGTCTTACATCATATCCTAAATGTTCAAATATGCGTCGCACAATTCTGTTACGGCCACTATGTATTTCAATTCCTATTACGTTTTTAGATGTATTAGATAAAAAACTTACTGCATCTGCTGCAATAAATCCATCTTCCAATTCAACCCCAGCTGCAATCGCTTCCATATCTGCTTTAGTGACGGGCTTATCCAATGTTACTTCGTATATTTTTTTAATCTCGAAGGAAGGATGTGTTAATTTTTGTGCTAAGTCTCCATCATTCGTTAATAATAAAACACCGGTTGTGTTTCGATCCAATCTTCCCACTGGAAACATACGTTGCGTGGTTGCATTTTTAATAATATCCAACACTGTTTTACGTCCTTCTGGATCGTTCGCAGTGCAGATATAATCTTTTGGTTTATTTAATAATATATAAACAGGAGTGACTTGCAATTGCAATACTTTTCCTTTTAATCTTACTACATCTTTATATTGAACTTTATATCCAGGTTCTAAAACAGTATCACCATTAACAGTGACATGTCCCGATTTTACCATTTCGGCAGCTTCGCGACGACCTGATACACCTGCATGTGCAATGTATTTATTTAAAGGCATTTGTTCATGAGGAACATCATTCGCTGCTGTTACTTTTCCTATAGACGCTGTTCTTTTTTCGTCCGCTTTATCCATCGCCGCTGGAGTACGTTTGGCTCTGCCTTGTGGTGCACTTGGTTGCAAGGAACCATACTTTGCAGGAGCTGCACTTGGAGTACTATATGGGTTGGATTTTTTATGAGGATTGACTCTTTTTCCTTTTTCATAAGCAGGAGGAGGGTCGGTGATGATACCTCTTGCTTTATCTTTTTTTCTTTGACGCATGGCTTCTCCCATGGCTCTAGATTCGGCCTTCGCTTTTTTCTTGTCTTGACGAATAGCCTCTTTAACAGCACTTCCTTTTTTCTTCAAAGAAAACTTATCAAAATTGTCTGATCTTTTTTGGTTCATCTAGAGTGGAATTAAAAGTTATCCTTATTTGCTAATTGACCACATGCGGCATCAATATCCTTTCCTCTACTACGTCTTACTCTCACATTTACTCTGTTTTTTTGTAATGCAGTTACAAAGGTTTCAAATCCATCTTCGTCTGGTTTGTCAAAAGGAAATTTATCAATAGCATTGTATTCAATTACATTTATTAAATCGGCGGGCACTTTTCGATAAATTTTAGTGAGCTCTTCCACGTCACGTTCAGAATCGTTAAAGTCCTTGAATAAAATATATTCAAATGTAATTTCGTTGCCTGTTTTTTTATAAAAATAATTAAGTGCATCAATGAGGGCCTCAATATTGTTGCTTTCATTGATAGGCATTATTTCATTTCTTTTTTTATCATTCGCTGCATGCAAGGATAAGGCTAATTTAAATCGAACTTGATCATCGCCTAATTGCTTAATGCCTTTAGCCACTCCAGCCGTTGAAACGGTGATTCTGCGCTGACTCATTCCTAATCCATCTTTTGCAGAAATACGTTCTATAGATTTTAAAACATTTTTATAATTCAACAAAGGCTCACCCATACCCATAAATACAATATTGGAAAGCTTTTGATCAAATGTTTTTTCACTTTGCTGATTGATTAAAACTACTTGGTCGTAAATTTCATCATAAGTTAAATTCCTTTTTCTTTCCATATAACCTGTTGCGCAAAACTTACAACTTAAACTGCATCCAATTTGAGAGGATACGCAAGCTGTTTTACGTTCGGTGGTTGGAATTAATACCCCTTCTATCATGTGATGATCAAAGGTTTCAAAACGAGTTTTTAAAGTCCCGTCGCTGCTTAATTGAGTCGTATTTAATTGTAAGGCGGGCAATGTAAAATGGTCTTCTAATTGCTTTCTTAAATCCTTACTTAAATTGGTCATTTCGTCAAAGCTATGCGCATGCTTTTGCCATAACCATTCGTGGATTTGTTTTACCCTGAAGGATTTCTCCCCCAATTTCCCTATAAATCGTTCAATGTCAGCTACTTCGAGATGTCTGATATTTACTTTTTCTTTCTCCATAATGCAAAGATACTTGATCGTATTTGTTTCCTTTTATTTCTTTTTTTTAACCATTATGCAACCTTTTTTGAGGGAAGATGTTAAGTTTAAGAAATCCTTTCATTTTTGCTTTTATTTTTAGGGCTATTCCCCTAATTTCGGCTAATAAGGAAGGAATAAAAAATCAATTAACCAATCATTTAAAATAAACAGTATGAAAAAAGTGTTATTAATGGGTGTCGTTTTATTAGGTGTTTTTATGTCAGTTCAAGCGCAAGACAGTCCCCTTAAAGATTATTTAGGAAAATACACTTTTGCGGAAGGAAGTCCAGTAGCCGAAGTGACTTTAACAGCAGAAGACGCTAACTTAATTATTAATTCTGCAATGGGTGCTGTGCCATTAGAGAAAAAAGGAGTAGACACTTTTTATTTAGCAGCTTATGATGCTTTAGTAATTTTTAAAAGAGATGCTAATAAAACAGTTGAATCTTTAAGTATTAATGTACAAGGCATGGACTTGATTGGTAAAAAAGTAGCTTCAGCAGCAATCGCTCTTAAAGAAGATGATTTTTACCATCAAATTTGGGCGGATAAAAATTATTAGTGCTAGTTCAATTTAAAAATGGTATTCCAAAAGACTATCAAAATCAATCGTGCTTTGTTCGCCATTGATTAAATTTTTAACAGTACATTTTTGTTGATTTAATTCATCGGATCCGATGATGACAATATGGGGAATATTTTTTTTCTCCGCGTATTTAAATTGCTTGTCAAATTTGCTCTTTTCAGGGTACATTTCGCAAGCAATTTTTTTATTTCTTAAACTCATCATGAGTTGAAATGCTTGCATTGCTTCGGCTTCTCCTAAATTAAAAAATAATACTTGCGTTGATTGTTGCACCGATTCAGGAAATAATTTTTTATCTTCTAACACATCATAAATGCGGTCCACTCCAAAGCTAATACCTACGCCAGGTATGTTGGGTACGCCAAATAAAGAAGTCAAGTCATTGTATCTTCCGCCCCCTCCAATACTTCCCATATCTGCTTCCAATGCTTTTACTTCAAATATAATTCCCGTATAATAATTCAAGCCTCTTGCTAAAGTAAAATCTGCCACCAAATGCTTTGCCATGCCCGTACTTTCGTGATACTGCAAAACATGTTTTAATTCTTCAATTCCTTTTTTTCCTTGTTCATTGTCCCCCAAAATATGGACTAACTGTGAAATTTTTTCATCATTGTTTCCCGCTAAGGTTAAATATTTTTCAACGATTTTTTGTTGGGCCTCATTAAATCCTTTTTGGGCCAATTCCGTTTGCACTTTTTCCCATCCAATTTTATCTAATTTATCTATTGCAATAGTGAGGTCGATTAATTTTTCTTCACCACCACATACTTGGGATAATGCAAATAAAATTTTTCGATTGTTAATTTTAATTTCAACAGGTAATTGAAGTTGGTTGAATGCAGTTACATAAATAGCCACCAAGTCCACTTCGTTTAATAAACTCTCACTCCCCACAATATCTGCATCACATTGATAAAACTCTCTATATCTACCTTTTTGGGGACGATCCGCTCTCCATACTGGTTGTATTTGATATCGTTTAAATGGAAAAGTTAAAGCGCCATGATTCATAGCAACATATCTTGCAAAAGGGATGGTAAGGTCGTATCTTAAAGCACGTTCAGTAATGTTGGTACTACTTTTCCCTTCTAATATTTTATCAAATCCGGTAGTGGTTTGTTCCTTTTTTTGAGGATTATCTAAGCCGTTATTTAAAATCTTGAAAATTAATTTATCTCCTTCTTCACCATATTTTCCCATTAAGGTTTCTAAGTTTTCCATGGCAGGTGTTTCCAAGGGCTGAAAGCCAAAATTTTCAAACACCGAACGTATGGTTTGAAAAATATACTGTCTCTTTTGAACAGTTGCTGCGTTAAAATCCCTTGTTCCTTGGGGCAAAGATGGTTTGCTCATGCATTCTTATTTGTAGGTAAAGATAAATTTTTAAATTCATCCTCTATTAATTGTTTAAATTGCTTTTTTAAATAGGTCTTTTATGGAAGAAAACAACCACTTAAGAGATAGGTCCGAAAAATCCTATCGAATTTTTAGAAGCATTTATGATTTTAGCATGGCTGCACTCATATTGGGTTCGGGCATTTTAATGTTATTTGCCAAATATTTTAAATTAGATCAGATCCTTAATGTGGATGCCGAATTCAGGGCTATCTTTGGTACGCTATGCATGGTATACGGTACTTTCCGTTTGTACCGAGGCTTCAAAAAGGACTATTAATTTGCTTTCATTTATTTAAAGAATTACTCATTATGCGTTTCGCAAAATTATTCTTATGTACCTCTGTAATACTTATGGGCTGTGGCTCTCCAAGCTCGCAAGCTCCTAGAGATACCACTAATGAAGGATCCATTAATATATCCGTGGAAGAAAGTTTTAAACCCATTATCGAGCAGCAATTAAAAGTGTTTCATTCCAGTTTTCCAAAAGCACATATCAATGTTTCTTATAAATCTGAGATTGAATGTTTTAAAGATTTCGCTCTAGATAGTACCCGTATGATTATCACTACTCGAGGGTTGCAGCATCAGGAGGAGGAAGTCATGAAAAATCATTTGGGTTTTACACCCACTTTTGGAATTCTAGCCTATAAT
Source organism: Chitinophagaceae bacterium (assembly GCA_947372105.1). Lineage (GTDB taxonomy): Bacteria > Bacteroidota > Bacteroidia > Chitinophagales > Chitinophagaceae > Sediminibacterium. The sequence continues at coordinate 60,119 of CANBSH010000002.1, read as the reverse complement.
GGCATTGCTGTAGTGATATCCAAAAACGCACCCGATTCGGTATTTACGATGAAGGATTTAAGCCTTATTTTAACAGGTAAAAATCCTAAGGAAGCAGTGATGGATGGGAACAATCTTACAGGGATTATTCGATTTTTGAAAGATAGCTTGGTGAAACTAGGTACTTTGGGTAAAAATGTGCAGGCTGCTCAAGGAAGTGAAGAGGTGATTCAATACATACAAAATAACCCTCATGCGATTGGATTTGTGGGAATGAATTGGGTGGGAGATAAATATGACCCCAAACAAGTGGCCTATCAAAATATAATCAAAATGGCCTTGGTGGAATGTACACTTTGTATTGAAAAGGGGTATTTTTCCAAACCTTCCCAGTCTACAATTAGTCAGGGCCAGTATTCGCTTTCCCTACCTATTTATTATATTTTAAAGGAAAATGCACCTGGGTTAGGCTCTGGATTTCTCAATTTTTTAAGCGAAGAAAGGGGGCAACTCATTTTTAGGAGGGCTTTCTTGGTTCCCGCCAAAATGAGCTTTAAAAACAGGAAGGGGATGATGTCCTAAACCACTTATCAAAAACTAACATTTTTTAGTACGAGAAGGCTTATTTTGAAACTATTCTTATCAAAAATTTAATGCTATTCTTCCAAAAAAATTAATATTTTTAACCTCCCCAAATCATAGATAAGATGATTGGGTTTGATTTTTAACATTCAAAGAAAAAAGAACGTGATGAAAAAATTGGTTGTGTCATTTGTGTTGTTCGCATTTGTTGGGGTAGGAGCCATCGCGCAAGCTCCTGTATCTCCTTATGCAGAAGGTGTGAAGTTGTTGAATTATGAAAAAAATAAATCAGCGCTCATCTTTTTCAAAGATGCGGTTAGTAAAAATCCAAAAGATGGAGAAGCTAATTTTTGGCAAGGGGAAGCTTTGTTGGCTCAAGACGGAGCGGGCATGCCAAGTACTGCAGTCATACAAAAAGCAAAAGAATTTTACCAACAAGCTTTACAATCATTAGGTAGTGATCCTTGGTTGTTAGTGGGTATGGCACATGTACAATTATTAGAAGGCGGAAATTTTAATGCCATCAAACAAAATTTAGAATTAGCAATTACTTCTACCATTGTTGCGAAAGGAAAAGCGAAAGGAAAAGTAAATCCAGATATCATTAATGCAATTGGTTATATTTTTGCTGAAACCCCTATTGCTGTTGTGGATCACCGTTATGCGGTAGATAAAATAAAAGAAACCATATCTTCTTATGATGGTATTGGAACTTTACCTGCTAACTTATATATCAACTTAGGGATTAACTATTTAAAAATGGGTGGAGAGTATGGTGGAGATGCTGTTACTGCATTCCAAGAAGCGATTAATCGTGATTCTAAAAATGCATATGGTCATTATCGTATAGGTAGAGTATATCAAACACAAAATAATAGAGAATCTTTTGATGAATATTATAATAAAGCGATTGCTGCGGATCCCACTTTTCCTCCTGTGTATTATGCATTGTATAATTTTTATGCAGACTTAAATACTGAAACTGCAAAAGCGAATTTGGATTTATTTTTAAAGCATGCAGATAAAGATCCTTCCTTAGATATTTTTAATGCAGATTATTTATTTCGTGCAGGACAATATGATGCTTCTTTAGAAAAATCAAAAGCATTAGAAGCTACTATTGGAGTAGCGGCTTTGCCAAGATTAGGCGTTTTATTAGCATACAACTACGAGCGTAAAGGGGATTCTGCATTAGCAAAAAACTATATAGAACAATTTATTAATACTAGTCCGTCTGATAAAATTTCATCTTCTGATTACGAATTGGCTGTAAAAATAATTTCAAAATTTAGTGGTAATCAAGCAGCTTTAGGAGCTATTCTAGAAAAAGCAATTGCGGCTGATACTTCCAGAACCAACAAGTTGAAATATTACAAGTTAGGATATGAAATGTTAGAAAAATCTAATATGTATTCTGATGAATTAAAATGGTATGCGAAATATTCTGCCTTAAGAGGGGTCAAAGATGAGATTTACTACTATAAAACAGGAAGTATTGCATTAAATGCAAAAGATACAACGGTTGCTACTTCGATAGCTAAGGATTATATGGCAGCTTTCCCTGAAAAACCAAACGGGTACTCTTTTTATGTAAAAGCAGCTAGATTGGTGGATACAGCTAATAATACGGGGGTTTTATTTGAAGCAGTAAGTGTTCAAAATCAGTTTTTATTGAAAAATGTAGCCAATAACAAACAGGGTCTGATTAACAACTACTATACCATGATTGGTTACTATAATGAGACCAAGTCCTATGAAAATGCGGTAGCAATGTGTGATAAAGTGTTGGAATTAGTGCCTAATGACCCTACCACATTGGGAGCAAAGGCGCAATTCACTAAAAACATTGAAATTTTGAAGAAAATGCAGAACGGTAAAGGGGGAGCGCCTGCTCCTGGAGCACCTAAAGCAGCTTCAGATACCACTCAGATCAAAAAAGGCTAAAAACGAATTTTAAGCACATTTTTGTGTGTAAAAAATAATTGAAAATTACTCCCCATTTATGGGGAGTTTTTCGTTTAATGGCAATCCTTTGCGTATTTTTGCAAATCCAAAAAAAAGTGTATGATTTTACTTCAGTACTTGATGTCAGCTAACGAATTAAATAGCGCCACCAATTACTTACCCATCGCTTTACAAATGTTATTTGCAGGGGGGTTTGTTTCCATCATGTTTTTGTTGTCCAATTTCTTGGGACCCAAAAGAAAGACTTCGGATAAACTTGAAAACTTTGCGAGTGGAATTGAATCTCATGGAGATGCTAGATCGCCTATGGCGGTGAAGTATTTTCTGGTAGCCATTTTATTTGTACTGTTTGATGTGGAAGTCATTTTCTTTTATCCTTATGCAGTGAACTTTAAAAGTTTAGGCTGGGCAGGATTTTTTGAAGTCGTATTATTTGTTGTTTTTTTCTTGGTAGGTTTTATTTACATCCTTAAAAAAGGAGCCCTTAAATGGGAAGATTAATTTTATAAAAAACTTAATGCATACATATGCGTCCAGTCCGATTTAATATACATCCCAAAGAAGCGAATATCAATGAAGCTATTTCAATGGGTAAAGCACCAGATGGAGTCCCTGGCGATGGATTTTTCGCTACTCAATTGAGCTCTGTAGTAGGGTTAGCCAGAAAAAATTCTTTATGGCCTTTGCCATTCGCAACTTCTTGTTGCGGTATTGAATTTATGGCAACCATGGCATCTCATTATGATTTATCACGTTTTGGTTCTGAGCGTGTTGGATTTTCACCACGTCAATGTGATTTATTAATGGTGATGGGTACCATTGCAAAAAAAATGGCGCCAGTATTAAGACAAGTATATTTACAAATGGCCGAGCCGCGTTGGGTGATTGCAGTGGGCGCTTGTGCTTCTAGTGGCGGTATTTTTGATACCTATAGCGTGTTGCAAGGAATTGATCAAGTGATACCAGTGGATGTATATGTACCAGGATGTCCTCCTCGCCCCGAAGCCATCATTGATGGTTTTATGAAAATCCAAGATTTAGTGGGCCAAGAAAGTATACGTCGTCGCAATAGTGATAAATACCGTGATTTATTAAATAGCTACGGAATTCAATAATAATTTTTAAATGATTGAATCAACAATGGCTTTAACGAACGAACATATTCAACAAAAACTAGTCGAGAAATTTGCCGAGCAAGTGTATGGCTTTTCTACCGAATCTGGTATTTTGTCTTTTGAATCATCTAAGGAACTCAATTTAAAAGTGTTACAATTTTTATATGATGAGCCTAGTTTAGGATTTACTTTTTTAACCGATTTATGCGGTGTGAATTATCCTCAACAACCAGGAGCGGAATTAGTAGTCGTCTATCATCTACACAACTTTTCTGAAAACATTAGAATACGTTATTCGGTAGCAACAAGTGTTGCCGAACCTCAAATATTCACAGCTACTAAATTATTTGAAAGTGCGAATTGGATGGAGCGAGAAACTTATGATTTCTTTGGAGTCAATTTTGTAGGTCATCCCAACTTGAAACGTATTTTAAATGTGGATGAAATGGATTACTTCCCATTAAGGAAAGAGTTCCCTTTAGAAGATCAAACGAGAATTGATAAGGACGATGAAATGTTTGGTCGCGGATAAAATTATTATGAAAGTAAAAGTGTAACAACATAAAAATGGAAGATCAGAATCATATAGCATTACCTAAAGGGTCCATTGAAAAAGCAACGACTACTTTAAATATTGGTCCTACCCATCCTGCAACGCATGGAGTATTCCAAAATATTATGGAAGTGGATGGAGAGCGTGTGGTGTCTACTGAACAAACGGTGGGATATATTCATCGTGCTTTTGAAAAATTAGCAGAACGTCGTCCATTATATCAAATCACACCTATTACGGATCGCTTAAACTATTGTAGTAGCCCTATTAACAATATGGGTTGGCATATTACTTGTGAACGTTTTTTAAAAATAGAATTACCTAAGCGTGTTGATTATTTACGTGTTATCATTATGGAATTGGCGCGTATTTCGGATCATTTAATTTGTAATTCTATTGTTGGAGTGGATACAGGAGCTTATACCGGATTCTTGTATGTGATGCAATACCGTGAATTAATCTATGAAATATATGAAGAAGTATGTGGGTCCCGTCTTACTACTAATATTGGGCGTATTGGCGGCTTTGAAAGGAATTTCACAAATACAGCGTTTACGAAACTCGAGAAATTCTTAAATGAATATCCAAAAGTATTACGCGAATTTGAAAACTTATTTACGCGTAATCGAATTTTCATGGAGCGTACACAAGGCTCTGGAGGCATTAGTGCCCAAAGAGCAATGAACTATGGTTTTACAGGTCCTAACTTACGTGCTACTGGCGTTGACTATGATGTGCGTGTGCAACAACCATACAGTAGTTATCAAGATTTTGATTTTAAAGTTCCAGTAGGAACAACGGGCGATAATTATGATCGTTTTTTAGTGCGTAATGCGGAAATGTGGGAAAGCCTTTCGATCATTCGTCAAGCATATGAAAAAGTCCAATCTTTTAAAGGAGCTGATGCAGAAGTGTTTCACGCAGATGTTCCTGAGTATTATCTTCCTAAAAAAGAAGATGTATATACCAAGATGGAAGCTTTAATATGGCATTTCAAAATCATCATGGGTGAAATTGAATTACCGAAAGGTCAAATATATAGTGCTGTAGAAGGGGGAAATGGGGAACTTGGATTTTATTTAATTAGTGACGGAGGAAGAACGCCTTTCCGTTTACATTTTAGACGTCCTTGTTTTATTTATTATCAAGCTTTTGAGGAATTAATTAAAGGAGGGATGTTAAGTGATGCGGTGGTGACCATGAGTAGTTTGAATTTGATTGCGGGTGAATTGGATGCTTAAGAAATAAAGGGATACGTCCCCTATGATTTAGAAAAATGAAATTAGTAATATGAATCTTCAATTTAATGACGAACAAATGACCGAGTGTAAACGCTTGGTAGCTCGTTATCCAGAGGGGAAACAAAAAAGTGCAGTCTTGCCTGTGTTGCATTTGGCGCAAGATAGTTTTGGAGGATGGTTGTCAACGGAAGCCATGGATTACGTTGCTCAAATATTAAATATTGAACCTATTGAAGTATATGAAGTAGCGACTTTTTATTCCATGTACAATTTAAAACCAGTGGGTAAATATGTGTTTGAGGTTTGTCAAACAGGACCTTGTATGATTAGTGGTTCTGATAATATCATTCAATACATACAACAAAAACTTTCTATTCAACCAGGTGAAACAACCCAAGATGGTTTGTTTACTTTAAAATTAGTAGAATGTTTGGGGGCTTGTGGCTATGCACCCATGATGCAAGTAGGAAAAATTTATCGCGAGCATTTGACCAAAGAAAAAGTAGATGCCATTATTGCAGAATACACACAACAAGCGGCACATCAACAATAACAAGTAGTATAAAAGAATAAAAATGGGTGTAAAATTATTATTAGAAAAAGCGCATATACCGGGAATTCGTTCTTACGATGTGTATCGCCGTGAAGGAGGATATCGTGCGGTAGAAAAGGCTTTGAAAGAAATGAATCCAGAATCCATTGTGGAAGAAGTGAAGAAAAGTGGATTGCGTGGACGAGGTGGTGCAGGTTTTCCTGCAGGAATGAAATGGAGTTTTATTGCTAAACCTGAAGGGGTTCCACGTCATTTGGTTTGTAATGCAGATGAAAGTGAGCCTGGAACTTTTAAGGATCGTTATTTAATGGAGTTCTTGCCTCATTTATTAATAGAAGGGTTGATTGTATCAAGTTTTGCATTAGGTTCTAATGACACCTACATTTATATTAGAGGAGAATATGCTTGGATCACAAATATTTTAGAAACAGCCATCGATGAAGCAAAAGCGAATGGTTGGTTAGGAAAAAATATTTTAGGAACAGGCTTTGATTGCAACATACATGTGCAACGTGGTGCGGGAGCTTATATCTGTGGGGAAGAAACTGCATTGATAGAATCTTTAGAAGGTAAAAGAGGAAACCCTCGTATTAAACCTCCTTTCCCAGCTATCCAAGGTTTATGGCAACGTCCAACGGTAGTCAATAATGTAGAAACTTTAGCTGCAGTGGTTCCTATCATCAACATGGGGGGTGATGAATACGCAAAAATTGGGGTAGGTCGTTCTACAGGTACTAAATTAATTTCGGCATGTGGTAATATTAATAAACCTGGTGTGTATGAAATTGATATGACCATTTCGGTAGAAGATTTTATTTACAGCGATGAATATTGCGGTGGTATTGCAAATGGTAAAAAATTAAAAGCATGTATCCCAGGAGGTTCTTCGGTACCCATTCTGCCTGCTAACTTATTATTAAAAACAGCCAAAGGAGAAACACGTTACATGAACTATGAGAGTTTAAGTGATGGTGGTTTTGCAACAGGATCTATGATGGGTTCGGGTGGTTTTATTGTGTTAGATGAGGATCAATGTATTGTAAAGAACACGTATACATTAGCTCGTTTTTATCGCCATGAAAGTTGTGGACAATGTTCTCCTTGTAGAGAAGGAACAGGCTGGATGGAAAAAATATTACAAAAAATAGAAACAGGAAAAGGTACTAGCAGTGATATTGATTTATTATGGGACATTCAACGCAAAATTGAAGGCAATACTATTTGTCCTTTAGGTGATGCGGCAGCATGGCCTGTAGCAGCAGCAATTCGTCATTTCCGTGATGAGTTTGAATGGCATATTCAACATCCTGAAGAAGCACAAATAAGAAATTTCGGTTTACAACACTATGCAGATCCAATTCATGTACCTGCATAACATAGAACGATAAACTATGAGCGAACAAAATTTATTTAAAGTCACGATTGACAACATCACGATAGACGTACCTGCGGGCACGACTATTTTGCAAGCAGCACGTAAAATTGGTGGTCAAGTGGCACCGCCTGCGATGTGTTATTATAGTAAGCTGGAAGGTAGTGGTGGAAAGTGCCGCACTTGTTTAGTAGAAGTATCAAAAGGTTCTGAAAAAGATCCAAGACCTATGCCAAAATTAGTGGCATCATGTCGCACTACGGTGATGGATGGAATGGAAGTGAAAAATATTACCAGCGATAAGGTAATAGATGCAAGAGCAAGTGTGGTAGAATTTTTATTAATCAATCATCCTTTGGATTGTCCTATTTGTGATCAAGCTGGCGAATGTCATTTACAGGATTTAAGTTTTGATCATGGAAAGGCAGGTACTAGATTTGAATTTCAAAAAAGAACTTTCAAAAAACATGATTTAGGAAAAAATATACAATTGCATATGACGCGTTGTATATTATGTTATCGTTGTGTGTTTACAGCAGACCAATTAACACAAAAAAGAGTACACGGAATTTTAGACAGAGGAGATCACGCAGAAATTGCAACACATATTGAGAAAAGTTTGGACAACGAATTTATAGGAAACGTGATTGACGTATGTCCAGTAGGAGCTTTAACCGATAAAACTTTCCGTTTTAAAAATCGTGTTTGGTTTTTAAAACCTATGGATGCACATCGTGATTGTCCTACCTGTTCAGGAAGAGTCACCTTATGGAACAGAGGAGATGAAGTATATAGAGTGACTGCCCGTAAAGATGAGTGGGGAGAAATTGAAGATACACCTGACGGAAAACCAGGTTGGATTTGTAATACTTGTCGATTTGATACAAAAAATGCAAATGATTGGGTGATTGAAGGACCTCGAGCTATTAATCGTCAATCGGTTATTGCACAAGGTCATTACCAAGGTACAGTGGGTATGACTAAACCCCAAGAAACTTTTGGCGCCATTAATGATGGCCGCACGCCACATTTATTAATGGACATTCATGATGAGAGCGAAGTGAATAAAAATGAAGATTATATTAGTAAGAACAATATTGAAAACGCCTAATTGAAAAGAATATGAATTTGTTAGCAGTAGATATGGCTTTTATTATTGAGAAATTAATTCTGATTGCTATTGTAGTATTTGCCAGTTTAGGTATTGCTTTATACACCACTTTTGGGGAACGTAAAGTAGCAGCAATATTACAAGATCGTCCAGGACCTAACCGTGCAGGACCTTTTGGTTTATTACAACCTTTAGCGGATGGTTTAAAACTCATCATGAAGGAAGAAATCATTCCAACTGCATCCAGTAAGTGGTTATTTATTTTAGGTCCGGGCTTAGCCATGACTGCAAGTTTAATGACCTGCGCTGTGATTCCATGGGGATCTGCGGTGGAAGTGTTTGGACGTAAAGTGGAATTGCAAATTGCCGATGTGAATATTGGAATATTATATGTGTTTGCGGTGGTGAGTATGGGAGTGTATGGTATTATGATTGGTGGTTGGGCTTCTAATAATAAGTTTTCTTTGATGTCTGCTTTACGTGCAGCATCTCAAGCTATAAGTTACGAGTTAGCAATGGGCTTGGCTTTAATTGCTTTATTGATGTCTACGGGTACATTGAGTTTAAAGACGATAGTGGAACAACAAGTAGCAGGTCATTGGTGGAATGTGGTTTATCAACCTTTGGGTTTTTTAATATTTTTTATCACTGCCATGGCAGAGTGTAATCGAACTCCATTTGATTTACCCGAAGCTGAAAACGAATTAAACTTTGGTTATCATCAGGAATATTCTTCCATGAAATTGGGGTTCTACTTATTTGCAGAGTATATTAATATGATAATGAGTAGTGCCATTATGGCTTCGATGTATTTTGGCGGATACGACTTGCCTTTCTTTAATGAAAGTAGTGTGGCGCCCAATATTGCGGCTTTAATTGGAGTAGGAACCTTATTAATAAAAATTGTGTTGTTTATATTCTTATTTATGTGGATTCGTTGGACCATCCCACGTTTTAGATATGATCAACTCATGAACTTAGGTTGGAAAACAATGATACCATTAGCGTTATTTAATATGTTATTAACGGGCGCTTTGATATTATCTAAATTATAAAATAAATTATTGCAATTATAATATGCAAGCATTAACTAATAGAGCATTAGCAGTCAATCGTAAACCCATGACTTTCTGGGAGCGATTATATTTGATCAATATTATCAAAGGGATGTTTATTACGTTTGGGCATATGTTTAAAAAACAACCCACGGTAAGATACCCCGAACAAAAACGTGAATTTAGTCCTGTATTTAGAGGCTTGCACGTTTTAAATAGAGACGAAGAAGGGCGTGAAAGATGCACCGCATGTGGATTGTGTGCCGTAGCTTGTCCTGCCGAAGCAATCACCATGGAAGCAGCTGAAAGAAAAGAAGGGGAAGAAAATTTATATAGAGAAGAAAAATACGCAGCTAATTATGAGATCAATATGTTGCGTTGTATTTTCTGCGGTTTATGTGAGGAGGCTTGCCCTAAGGATGCTATTTATTTAAGTGAAACTTTTGCCCCCGCTAATTTTACGCGCAAAGGATTTATTTATGAAAAACAAGATTTATTAATTCCCAATGTCACTACCGAAGCAGCTGCTTTTGGTGAAGCAAAAGGAGTCTAAGCATATTTGATATGAGTACTTTACAAATTTTATTTTTTGCTTTATCTGCATTTGCAATTATCAGTGCTATTATGGTATTGGTGAGCAAAAACCCCATTCATAGTGTGTTGTGGTTGATACTAGTATTTTTTGCTATTTCAGGACACTATATATTATTGAATGCGCAATTTTTGGCGATCGTGAATATTATTGTCTATGCAGGTGCGATTATGGTATTGTTTTTATTTGTGATCATGTTAATGAATGTGAAAAAAGATAAAGAACCACAAAAACAATTATTTGTAAAATTAATAGGGGTGATTACAGGAGGTAGTTTTTTAACCTTATTGGTGGCTATAGTAAAGCAAACAGTTCAAATTGACGGAAAACAAGTTATGATGAAAGAAGGGACTATTGGTTTAATACACCCTTTGGGGAAAGTATTGTTTAGCGACTATGTAGTTCCTTTTGAAATAAGTAGTGTGTTGTTTTTAAGTGCGATGGTGGGAGCAGTTATTATTGGAAAAAAATAAAAATTATTGAGTGATGCCTATACATTATTATATCTATTTGAGTTTGGCCCTATTTTGTATTGGGGTGACAGGGGTTTTAACAAGACGCAATGCTATTATTGTTTTTATGTGCATTGAACTTATGTTAAATGCAGTGAATTTATTGTTGGTGGCATTTTCTAAAATGTTTTATGGATTTGGATTGGCAGAATCACCCAATAGTATCGTAGGTATTGATGCTCAAATTTTTGTATTTTTTATTATGGTTGTAGCTGCCGCAGAAGTGAGTGTGGGGTTGGCTATCATCGTTATGATGTATCGAAACACACATTCGGTTGACATCAATTTCTTAAACAGATTAAAGAATTAATTCATTTCGCATGAAAGTAATAATAGGATTGATCATACTTTGGCCTTTAGCTGGATTTTTATTCAACGGGTTAGGTCGTAATTTTTGGAGCAAAAAAATAATTGCATATAAAGCGACTGGTTATATAGTGGCTTCCTTTATTTTAAGCGTTTTTGCTTTTATGAATGTTCAGGAATATGGAGCAGTAACAGTTCATTATTTTGATTTTATAAATACAGCCACGTTAAAAATTCCTATTGATTTTAAAGTGGATGCATTATCCAGTTTGTTTTTATTAGTTATTACAGGAGTGGGTTCTTTGATACATTTGTATTCTACCGCCTATATGAAGGAGGAAACCGCTCCTCATTATGCACGTTACTTCGCCTATCTTAATTTATTTATTTTCTCCATGCTATTGTTAGTATTAGGAGACAATTTTGTGGTGATGTTTATGGGATGGGAAGGCGTGGGGTTATGTTCTTATTTACTAATTGGTTATTGGTTTACCAATGGTAATTATAATGCAGCTGCTATAAAAGCATTTGTGATGAATCGTATTGGTGATTTAGGTTTTTTATTGGCTATATTTTGGATGGTTGTTAAATTAGGAACTGTGAGTTATGGAGATGTATTTACGGAAGCGAGTTTAACGAAATTATCAAGTGCCGATATTACAGCGATTACTTTATTATTATTTGTAGGTGCAATGGGTAAGAGCGCACAAATACCATTATATACTTGGTTGCCAGATGCGATGGCGGGCCCAACTCCTGTTTCTGCATTAATTCATGCTGCAACAATGGTGACAGCGGGTATTTATATGATCACCAGAAGTAATATTTTATTTAGCCATAGCGAATGCACGCAAACAGTGATCGCCATCATTGGTATTAGTACGGCATTGTTAGCAGCTACTATTGCCATCAAACAAAATGACATCAAAAAAGTATTAGCGTATTCAACCGTGAGTCAATTGGGTTATATGTTTTTAGGTTTAGGAGTGGGTGCTTATACAGGTGCTGTTTTTCATGTGATCACACATGCTTTCTTTAAAGCCTTATTATTTTTAGGAGCAGGTTCGGTGATTCATGCGATGCATCATGAACAAGACATTCAAAAAATGGGCGGATTAAAATCTAAATTGCCTATAACACATCTCACCTTTTTGATAGGTTGTATTGCGATTGCAGGTATTCCTCCATTTAGCGGTTTCTTTTCTAAAGATGAAATATTAACTGCAGCCTATGAGAAAAATCCTATTTACTTTTATTTAGGTATGGTGGGTGCTGGAATGACTGCATTTTATATGTTCCGTTTATATGCTACTACTTTTTTAGGAAAGTTTAGAGGTACGGATGATCAAGCTCATCATTTACATGAGAGTCCAATTGCGATGACCATACCATTAATATTATTAGCTATTGCGAGTGCAATTGCGGGGGTCATTGGAGTGCCTGAAATCATGGGTGGACATCATTGGTTAGGGGCTCACTTGACTACTATAGTAGGAGCTACGCATGAGTCTGTTTTATCACATGCACAAGAATGGATGTTAATGGGTATTTCGGTATCTATCGCTGTTATTGCGGTCATCATTGCAATAGTTATCTATCGTAAAAAAGCGGATGGAGAACCTACTTCAGGTTGGGGCAAAGTATTATTTAATAAGTGGTATGTAGATGAATTATATGAAGCAGTCATTGTGAGACCATTAGATAAACTAGCTGCCTTTTTGAAAAATACTATCGAGAAAAATGTGATAGATGGAGCCGTAAATGGGACAGGTAAAATGGTGCAATATGGAGCCCGTCAAATAAGATTAATGCAAAGCGGTCAGGTGGGGTATTATATATTATTCATGGTGTTGAGTATCATTTTACTTTTTGTTTTATGGTTTAATGATGCTACTATTCTTCGCTTTTTTTACAAATTGACACACTAAAATTATAAGAAACAATATGTTACTTTCAATTATACTTATTCCTTTTATCACTGCATTGTTATTGCTTTTTATAAAGGATGCCAAAAAATCCAACACCATTGCATTGGTAAGCAGCGCAGCTTCTTTAGCTATTAGTATTTGGGTAGCTATGAAAGGCGCTCCGGATTTTAATCAAGCTTGGATTGCCGCATTAAACAGTCGGGTTTTTTTACATGCAGATGGCTTAGCAAAAATCTTAGTATTGTTGACTACTATTAGTTTTCCTGCAATTTTATTGGCGACTGGATCTAATACATTGGCGCAAAAAAATATTTTCATTTCTCTTTTATTATTGACACAAGCTGGTTTATTAGGTGTGTTTTTAGCGGGGGATGCTTTGTTGTTTTATTTCTTTTGGGAATTAGCACTTATTCCAGTTTATTTTTTGTGTAGCATATGGGGTGGAGAAAAACGAATTGCTATAACTTTTAAATTTTTCATTTATACATTTTTAGGTTCTTTAATGATGTTAGCGGGCATTATCTTTTTATATACCCATAGTACCGAACCTAATTTTTTAATACAAAATTTTGCTCATGCAACTTTAACTCCAGCGCAACAGACGACTGCGTTTGTATTATTTTTTATTGCGTTTGCAATTAAAATGCCCATCTTCCCATTACATACTTGGCAACCGGATGCCTATGAACAATCGCCTACTGCAGTCACTATGGTGATGAGTGCCGTTATGGTTAAAATGGGATTATATGGTGTGATCAGATGGTTATTGCCTTTATTCCCTGTGGCAGCAAAGTCAGCGGCTGTCATCGTGGTAGATCTTTCAGTGATAGGAGTTTTATATGCTTCTTTTATTGCCATTAAACAAGACGACATCAAAAGATTGATTGCTTATTCTTCGATTGCGCATATTGGTTTAATGAATGCTGCTTTGTTTGCACATCAAGTTATTGGCGTGCAAGGAGTGTTGATTCAACTTTTTTCACATGGCATTAATGTGTTAGGATTATGGATGGTAGCAGATATTATTGAACAACAGACTGGTACCAGATCCATGATGGCTATGGGAGGACTTGCCAAAAAACAACCTACCCTTGCAATTTTATTAGTAGCATTTGCTTTTGCAAATATTGCACTACCATTAACCAATGCTTTTGTGGGCGAGTTTTTAATTTTTAATGGGTTATTCCAATTCAATCCATGGGTAGCCGCTTTTGCTGGAGTGAGTGTTATACTTTCTGCCATTTACACTTTAAATATGGTTCAAAAAGTCGCTTATGGCGAAGTGAGTGAAGCGACTCAAAAAATAAATTTTATAAACAAAGGAGCTCAATGGGCTTTAATCATTTTATTGGTCATCGTATTTGCAAGTGGGGTCTATCCGCAACCCTTATTTGATTTAACTGCAGATACCTTACAACAAATGTTTGTCAAATAATTAAAAGTATTAGTAATGAATGCAATTATAGTTTCTGCTTTATTAGGTGTTATTATGATGTTCACCTCTTGGGGTATCAAAGGAGAGAAATCTCAAAAATATATTGCTTTGATGGGCTTAGCGATTTTAATTTTAGCAAATTTAAGCCAATTGAATGGCTGGTATGTGATAGAGTATGATACCAAAGGCATGCTTGCATTTTCTCGTTATGGAATTTATGCAAATACGATATTGTTTACACTTACTTTCCTATATGTTTGGATCAATGGCGATGAAATTTCTAAGATAGGAAATCATGCTGCCGATTTTTACGCTTTATTCTTTTTCATTTTATGTGGAGCGAGTGTGTTGACTAGCTTTGATAATTTGTTAATGTTATTTATTGGAATTGAAATGTTGTCTATTCCCTTATATATTTTAACAAGTTCCGATAAAACAAGTTTAACAAGTAATGAAGCAGGGTTGAAGTATTTTTTAATGGGTGCTTTTTCTACAGGTATTTTATTATTAGGCATTACATTTATTTATGGTGCTACAGGAAGTTTTCATTTAACCGTTCCTGAAACTGGGTTTAAGTATGAAATGTTCATGCGTTCGGGCGGATTGATTCTCATATTTGTCGCCATGAATTTTAAAGTGTCGGCAGCTCCTTTTCATTTTTGGACTCCTGATGTTTATGATGGTGCACCCACCGTATTTACTTCTTTCATGGCAACCATTGCCAAAGCAGCAGGTTTTTTTGCTTTTATGTCTGTATTTCAAGTTCAATATCAAGCCTTGGGTTATAGCTGGACCCTACTTTTACCATTCGTCATAATAAGTACTTTATTAATTGGTAATGTTACCGCCGTTTTTCAACGCAGTGTTAAAAGAATGCTCGCTTATTCTAGCATTGCTCAAGCAGGTTTCATGTTATTTGCATTATACAAACCTTCTACTTTTGCCAATGAAGGAATTTTATTATACGCTTTTGTTTACTCTGTGGCCAGCATTGGAATGTTTGGTGTTCTTATTAAAATGAAAGAAAATAGTATTGAAGGTTTTAATGGCTTAGCAAAAGCGCATCCGCTGCTTGCTTTTGTGACGACTATCTTTTTGTTTTCATTGGCAGGGATTCCTTTAACGGGAGGCTTCTTTGCTAAATATTATATGATCAATGCTATTTTAGTAGCGGGCGCCGGATTATGGTTAGTGATTGTTGCTTTAGTTTTCGCAGCCATCAGCGTGTACTATTATTTTAAGATCATACAAGCCATGTATTTTGTACCGGGCGAGCCAGCTCTAGGAGAGATTCAAAATACCTATCCCTATAAATTATTAGTGCTGGCTGTTTTACTGCTTATCCTTGGTGTTTTCCCTAATCTATTGCTCAATTATCTCTACTTTTAGCCGTTCTTCAAATAGTCAAGCGCTACAAAGGGACATTGTTGAATCTGTATTACCTTTAGGTTTCAGAATAAAATAATTGTATGACTCTTCAGGATTCTTTTTCATTGGCTTGGCGAACAGTTAGAAGTAACAAATTAAGAACTGGCATCACTGTGGCTATTATCGCGTTTGGTATTATGGCATTAATTGGAATTATCACTGCTATATCCGCGATGAATCAAAGTTTAAAGGAAAATTTTTCCTTTATGGGAGCCAATGCGTTTAGTATCCGTTATAAGGAATTGAATGCGCGAATGGGTGGTCCAAGAGAAGATGATTTTACGAAAGTGAAAAAGGGGCAAAAAGAAAAAAAATCAAATTTAAATAAGGTGATTCGATTAGAAGAATCTACTTATTTTAAAGACCATTATGGATTTAGTCGTGCACAGGTGAGTGTTTATCGCAGAGGGAATGGCAATAATGAATTACATTATCAAAATAAAAAAACCAATCCTCAAATTACCATGTGGGGTGGGGATGAAAATTATTTAGCAGTCAATGGGTATCAAATTGATGCAGGCCGTAATCTAAATAATGTGGATTTATTAAGTGGTCGTAATGTTTGTTTAATTGGAAGCAATGTAGCTGCTAAACTATTTCCATCCAGTCCCGAAAAAAGTGTCGATAAAGTCATTTTAGTGGGAGGCAAACCTTATCGTGTCATTGGCTTGTTAAAATCAAAAGGATCTAGTGCTATGATGCGTCAAGATGATATGATTTTAACTTCTATCAATAATTTAAGACAGTATGAAAATAATGCTTCTTATAATATTGGCGTGATGGTGAATAATGTTGCAGAGTTAGATCCTGCCATTGGAGAATCTATTGAACAAATGAGAAAAGCAAGAAGATTAATTCCTAGTGAAGCAGATAATTTTGTAGTGGATAAAAGCGACAAATTTGCGGACATGTTTATTGGCTTTTTAGCAGGCATTAGTGGCGCTGCTGGTGCTATTGGTATGATTACATTAATTGGAGCAGCAATTGGATTAATGAATATTATGTTGGTTGCAGTAAACGAACGCACAAGAGAAGTTGGTTTAATTAAAGCCATTGGAGGAAAGAAAAAAGATGTACGCAGACAATTTTTATTTGAAAGTATTTTAATTAGTGTATTAGGTGCTGTCTTTGGAATTATTTTAGGTGTATTAGTGGGTAATATTTTTAGTTTGGTTTTACATACAGGATTTGTCATCCCATGGATGTGGGTGGTGATTGGAATTGTTATATGTTCGATAGTTGGATTGGCTGCAGGGATTTATCCAGCCATGAAAGCCGCTTCTTTAAATCCTATTAATGCATTGAGATACGAATAAAAAAAAGGCACTTTAAAATATTTTTATAAGTACTTATTTAATGTACTATTCTAATAAGCTTATATAAGTTACAAGTATTAAAAAACCCCGTTCCGATAATTCGGAACGGGGTTTTTTGTGAACCTCCTTCCGAAATTTCGGAAGGAGGTTTCAAGAAAGCTTTATTTAGGATCTAATGCTTTCTTAATTCTATCTTGTAAATCAGCATAATGATTTTGAGTGGTTCCATCATTACTGTTTGCTGTTTTTAAAGCAGCAGCTAATTTTTTCAATTGTGATTTTACTTCAGATAAAATATCTGAATTTTCAACATCTACTGGAGCTCCCATTCTAAATGCTCCGGTAACTGCAGCCGCTGCAGCTGATGCTGGTGCTGGGTTTAATAATTCATCTAATTGACTTACATAAGTTTTTTGCAAGTTTCTGCGATTGATATCGGTTGCTTTTTGAGTGGCTAATTCACTGAATAAACCTTTTCTTAAGTCTTCCATCATATCGTGTAGTGAATAAGTAGAGTTTCCAAAACGATTGCTACTTGTACTTAATCTTAACAAACGACTTTTATCTAACAAGCTTTTTAAAGTACTTGTTTGAATTCCTTGAACACGTTCGTTGGCATTAGGATTAGAAATTTTATTTAAAATATTCTTATCTAATAACCAAGTAGGTGTTGTAAATAATTGTGTTTGTAAAAAGTTCATTGCACTTTTTTGCATCGCTACAGGAGTAGGTGTATAAACATCACCTGGCTCTTCTACACTTTTAAAAGTTTCATTGATACCACCAATGTTTTTTGAAACATGACCCATGTATCTGTTAAATTGACCTGCTAATTGCAAATAAACTTCACTTAAATTTTCATATCTGTCTGCTTCTTCTTTTGTCCACTCTGGTAATTTTACTAAAATACGCTTCAAGTTTTTGATACCATATTCGCTCGCTACCACAGCGTTATCACTTAAGTCTTCTGTTTGAGCGCGAGGATCATCGTTGCGACCTTCACCACCAAACCAAACTCTTGGATTATTTTTTAAAGCATCTACAATCCATTTGTTGTTTACTTTTTTATCTTCATTCACATCACTGATACCAGTGTAGGTATAACCCCACTTAATAGCCCATTTATCATAATCACCAATGCGTGGGAATAAACCTGATTGATTAATATGATCTTCTGGTTGTGCTACATAGTTGAAACGCGCATAGTCCATAATAGAAGCAGTGTGACCGTTGGCTTCTACCCATGTTTTATCTCTTAATTTCTCCACTGGAGTTTTGCTACTACTACCCATATTATGTCTTAAACCTAATGTGTGACCTACTTCATGAGAAGAAACAAAACGGATTAAGTTACCCATCAAGTCATCATCAAATTTCATTTTGCGTGCAGTAGAATCTACAGCAGCAGTTTGAATCATATACCAATCATGCACTAAACTCATTACATTATGATACCAACCAATATGGCTTTCTAAAATTTCACCACTTCTTGGATCGTGTACTTGAGGACCATATGCATTCTCAATATCAGAAGCGAAATAACGAATCACGCTAAATCGAGCATCTTCTAAACTCATAGTACTATCGTTAGGCCATTCTTTACCTACGATGGCATTTTTCCAACCTGCTTTTTCAAAGGCAGCATTCCAATCATTCACACCTGCTATTAAATAAGGCACCCATTTTTTGGGAGTCGCAGGATCGATATAATAAATGATTTGTTTTTTAGGCTCTACTAATTCACCTTTTTTGTATTTATCCATATCCTGCGGTTTAGGCTCTAATTTATAACGCACCGCAAAAGTTTGGTTTTCAACTTTATGTTGATCATCAGAATACTCTACAAAATTGTCTGCGAAGTAACCCACACGTGGGTCAAATAAACGACGATTCATAGGCGTTTTAGGTAATAACAAAACCGATGTATTTAACTCGAAAGTAATCGCACCAGCGTTGTTGGCTGCAGGAACAGAGCTTCCGCCACCCATTGGACCTGCCATAGGGCTTCCAGCGCTCGCAGAGTAGGTTTTTACGGTTCTGATCTCCATATTGATAGGGTAGCTCTTAATGCTTTCAATATAGGATCTATCTGAAGCTAAGGCAGTGACTCCAAAATTGCGCTTATCACCACTTGTTAAGCTTACAGCTTGGTTGTCACCCTTAAAAAAGTCGGTAACATCAATAATAGAGCTATTTGAATCTTTTCCATAAGCTTTTACGTCAAAAGCAGCAACAATGGGATCTAAATAAGAATTTTTAACTGCTTTAGAGATCACTTGAGAAGAATCTGCAGCACTAATTAAAGTCACTACTCTCATGAAAATGCGCTGATTAGGGCCTTTTTCAAAAGAAATACTTTGCTCGTTAACTTCTTCCCCGCCGTATTTTCTAGCACCACCTGGCACTTTTACAAAACGGGTCACCGCCAATAATTCCCTACCCAATAAATTGTCAGGAATTTCAAAGTAATATTTATCGTCTTGAAAATGAACGCTAAACACCCCTTTTTGACTTACTGTTTTTTTAGTAATGAATTCACTAAATGCTTTTGGCCCAATTTTTACAGGCGGAACGTCTTTTTTAGCTCCATTTAAGGTGCTGGTATCTGGCCTTTGCATAGGCATTTGGTCGGGTCTAGGACCTCCTGGTCTTTGAGCCGAAATGGTAGTTTGCAGAATCGCTAAAAAGCTGACTGCTACTATGATTTTTTTCATATTACACTTTATTAAATGATAAAATAGAAATATAAATATACAAGTCTTCGCCCAACACTAGTTAGTTTGTATAAAATTTATGATAAAAAAATACCTTGAAATTTGTTTCAATCAATAAATTACTTATTTTGTAACCCCTTAGAAACTAGTGAGGACAGATTTTGTGAAATCTATACCAATAGTCAATAGGGTTAAATACTTTTAAAAATATTTTAATTTAAAACCAAAAATCAATTGAATCATGGCTGAGACTAAACCAACTGCAACAGCAGCTACTAAGAAAGCTGCACAGCCGCAACAAAGCGGAAATTTGATTGCAACTTTAGCACCAATCGCTTGTATTGTAGCAGGCTATGTTATTTGGCGCTTTGTGCTAGGTAACGCAAGTAATTTTACTAATCCTGATCCGAGTGGTGGTTTCTGGCCTTCACACAAAGGACCTAAAGGAACATTTACCAAAATGTACGAAGGTGGTATCGTAGTACCTGTATTAATTGGTAGCTTATTAATTGTTTTAACTTTCGTTATTGAAAGATTATTGACAATTAAGAAAGCAGCTGGTAATGGTAACATTACTGAGTTCATTCGTAAAATTCAATTTCATTTAGCTAATAAAGAAGTGGATAAAGCACTTGCTGAATGTGATAAACAAAAAGGATCTGTAGGTAATGTAATGAAATCTGGTTTGACTAAGTACAAAGAGATGATTTCAAATACCGAATTAGATACTGATCAAAAAGTATTGAATATCCAAAAAGAAATCGAAGAAGCAACTGCATTGGAATTACCTATGTTAGAAAAGAATTTAGTATTCTTATCGACTATCGCATCTGTAGCTACCTTATTAGGTTTGTTCGGAACGGTATTAGGTATGATTCGTTCTTTCTCTAAATTAGGTGAAGAAGGTGGTGGTGAAGCTGCTCGTGAATTATCACAAGGTATCTCTGAAGCGTTGTATAATACAGCGTTAGGTATTGGTACTTCTGCTGTAGCGATCATTA
The DNA here is from genome assembly GCA_947372105.1 of Chitinophagaceae bacterium. GTDB lineage: Bacteria > Bacteroidota > Bacteroidia > Chitinophagales > Chitinophagaceae > Sediminibacterium. The sequence goes on along the minus strand of CANBSH010000002.1, from coordinate 39,361 downwards.
TGTATAACGTCTTTACTACAAGTATTGATGGTATCACATACGGCATCGATGAGTCTGGATTTACTTTGACTCAAAGTTTTGCTGCGAACTACAAATAATAATCATTAAAGGTGGCAACACCTTTTAATTTTAAAAAGACTATACAATGGGTAGAGCCAAATTACCTCGTAAGAGTACCACCATCGACATGACAGCCATGTGCGATGTGGCTTTCCTTTTATTGTCTTTCTTTATCTTGACGACTAAGTTCAAGCCTTCTGAAGCGATTGCGGTAACGACACCTAGTTCGGTGTCCTCCAAAGTGGCTCCTTCCAAGGATTTTGTTTTAATTACTATAGATAAAGATGGCAAAGTATTTCTAACCATTGATGACAAGCAAAAAAGAGAAACCATTGTCAACTCCTTAAATGCAACTAAAAATTTAGGATTAGATGTGGCAGCTTTTAAAAGTGCAAACTTTATTGGAGCTCCATTTAGTGGGTTAGCTTCTTTTTTAGCGATCACTGAAGAAAACAGAAAAGGGAATCAGTTACCTGGTATTCCTTGCAAGGACAGTACTAATAATGAATTAATTACTTGGATGCAAGTAGTTAATGATGCGTATGCGGGTACCAAAATGGATCTTTTGTTAAAGGGAGATAACCTTGCAAAATATCCTGCCTTCAAAGGAGTACTTACTGCGTTTAAGAAAAATAATATTCAAAAGTTTCAAATGATTACCAATCCTGAAAATGCACCCGCAGGTTCAGAATTGTATAAAAAATCAATGGCTGGAGAAAAACAGGAAAATTAATTATAAACTAATAAAAGCTATTTGTTATGGCAGAATTAGATACCTCGGGTGGTGGACATAAAAAGAAAGGACCAGGGGTCAAGAAAGGAAAAAAGCTCTCTACTCGTGTGGATTTAACACCGATGGTGGACTTAGGTTTCTTGTTGATCACCTTCTTTATTTTCACTACCACGATGAGTCAACCCACCGCTATGAAGTTGCTTTTGCCTGATGATAAAGCAAAACCCGAAGAGCAAAATAAAGCAAAGGAATCCGGCGCTTTAACCATCTTAATGGGTAATGACAATCATATTTATTATTACGAAGGTCAATTGAAAGTAGATGCTTCTAATTTTTTATCAGCTTCATATAATGGAGAAAATTCCATTCGTGATGTGATTTTGAAAAAGAAAGCCTACGTTCGAAGTATTGCTCAAGATCCTAACGATCCTGAACATGATTTAGTAATAGTAATTAAACCTAGTTCAACATGTACTTACAAAAACGTAATTGATATTTTAGATGAAATGTCAATTAACGTAGTTAAAAAATATGCATTAGTTGATATTTTTGATATTGAAGAACAGTTGGTTAAAAAGTCAGATGAGAACTCAAAATCTTCTAGCAATTAAAAGCATTTAAAATGGACATAAACAAAATATTAACCGCCGATATTCTAGACCTCATTTTTGAGGGAAGATTTAAGGAGTATGGTGCTTATGAACTAAGAAAAACATACAATGATCGTCTTAAGAAAGCGATAATTGGAATGCTTAGTATCACAATACTTTTGGCAGGTGGTGCTATTTGGTCTAATACAGCAAAAAAGTCAAAGACTGAAATTGTAGTAACAGACGTTTCTTTAACAGATGTTGCACAAGAAAAAAAGCCACCACCACCACCACCTCCACCACCAAAGCAAGAACCACCAAAAGTGGAAATGGCAAAATTTACACCTCCAAAGATTGTAAAAGACGAGGAAGTGAAAAAAGATGACGAGGTGAAAGAGGTTGAAAAACTAGAAGACGTTAAAATTGGTGTAGTTGATCAAAAAGGGATTAAAGATGATGGATTAGTTCCTGTAGAACAAAGTACAGGGGTTGCGCCAGCACCTGCAGAAGATGACGAAAATAAAATCTTTACAGTGGTTCAAATTCCAGCTGAATTTCCTGGAGGTCAACAAGGATGGATTCGTTATTTAGAAAGAACATTGAACAGAGATTTGCCCGTTGAAAACGGTGCACCTACTGGGAAATACAGTGTAATCGTTTCCTTTATTGTATCCAAGGATGGCACTATTTCGGAAGTAAAAGCCGAAAATGATCCAGGCTATGGTACTAAGGATGAAGCAGTTCGTGTTATCCAAAAAGGTCCAAAATGGAAGCCAGCTGTTCAAAATGGACGTAACGTAATTTATCGTCACAGACAAGCTATCGTATTTATGGTTTCTGAAGATTAATACTTTTCAGTTCAACCTTACAAAATGTATAAAAAAGCCCTCCGAGCATTCGGGGGGCTTTTTAGGTTAATTTTTCAAGCCACTGCTTTTAAATAATTAACACCATTAAGTTTACCTTTGCGTATGCGTGAAAATTTAAGTGCATGGAATGATACGATAGTGGCTCTTGCAACCGCACCAGGATTAGGGGCCATTGCTGTGATTCGACTTAGTGGGAAGGATGCTATACAAATTTTAAATACGGTGTTTCCTTCCAAGGATTTATCATTGGCTAAAACACATACCGCACATGTTGGAAAACTAGTAGAAGGTACTCGTGTTATAGATGAAGTGGTAGTTACTTTATATCGAGCTCCAAAATCATATACAGGTGAAGAAGTAGTTGAAATTTCTTGTCATGGCTCTCCCTTTATTCAAGACAGCATTTTACAAGTCATGATTCATGCAGGGGCAAGAATGGCAAAGCCTGGCGAATTTACGCAGCGTGCATTTTTAAATGGCAAATTGGATTTAACACAAGCAGAAGCGGTGGCCGATTTGATTGCTAGCAATACAGAAGCTTCTCGTAAAGCTGCTTTATATAATTTAAAAGGAGGATTTTCAAGTGACTTACAATTAATGCGTGAGAAATTAATAAAATTTTCGGCACTTATAGAATTGGAACTTGATTTTTCTCAAGAAGATGTTGCATTTGCGAATAAAAAAGAATTGGAAATTTTAGTCCAACAATTGCAATTAAAAACACAGCATTTATTAGACTCCTTTTTATTAGGCAATGTTATTAAGAATGGAGTACAGGTGGCGATAGTAGGAAAACCCAATGCAGGTAAATCTACTTTGCTAAACGCTTTATTAAATGAAAATCGTGCTTTAGTAAGTGAAGTGCCAGGAACTACACGTGATACTGTGGAAGAGTTTTTGAATATACAAGGAGTGTTGTATAAATTAATTGATACCGCAGGAATTCGAAATCAAACTGAAGATGCGATTGAACAAATGGGTATTGATAAAAGCAAAGAAAAAATAATTGCTGCCGATATTGTGATTGCTTTATTTGATGTAAATAGTACCAGTATAGATCAAATTCAACAATGGCAAACAGATATTGGCAAAGACAAAATTATATTAGTAGGTAACAAAACTGATTTAGCTGATACTGTTCATTTAAAAATGTTTGAAAACATATCTGATATTGTTTTTATAGCTGCTAAAAACAAACACAATATTGCTGAACTAGAAAATAAGATTACAGAAAAAGCCATTGGAGATGGCCTTAAAAGAGAAGGTACCATTGTTACCAATGCGCGTCACGTGGCTAGCTTAAAAAAATTATTATTTGCATTGAATGATGTGGAAACTGGATTGATACAAAATGTCACTGGCGATTTGTTAGCATTGGATATTCGTCAAGCTTTACATTATTTAGGAACAATTACAGGTGAGATCACCAATGAAGATCAATTAGATTTTATTTTTTCCAAATTTTGTATCGGGAAGTAAGCATGTAGGATTTGGGTATTACTCAGAAGGTTTCATACAATTTTAAATTCTATATATTAAAATGTATCAATTATACAAAACAAAACCTGTGAATTATTTTTTATGTAGTTTTTTAATGTTATTACTTCCTGTATTGTCATGGAGTCAAACCGCTTATCCAGTATACACTTCTGGTGAAGAAGGGCACAAAATCTATCGCATACCTGCTATAGTTCAGTTGCCTAATAAAACATTATTGGCATTTGCAGAAGGTAGAGTTAAAGGAGGTAATGATTTTGGAGATATCAATATCGTTTTAAAAAGAAGCGAAGATGATGGAAAAACTTGGTCTGCTTTGCAAACAGTTGTCGATTACGGAAATTTGCAAGCGGGTAATGTGGCGCCCGTTATTGATTTATTAGATCCTCGATATCCAAAGGGTAGATTATTTTTATTTTATAATACAGGCAATCAATCCGAATGGGATATCCGCAAAGGGAAGGGTCAACGTGAAGTTTGGTATATCACATCAATCGATGGTGGATATACATGGAGTGAAGCCATTAATATCACTCAACAAGTAAAACCCACTCCTAATAATTGGCGCACCTATGCTAATACCCCTGGTCATGCATTTCAAATTCCAGATGGAAAATATAAGGGAAGATTGATTATCCCTGGAAATCATTCCGAAGGAGAGGGGAAGCCTGACTTTTCAGATTATTTTTCACATGTCTTTTATAGTGATGACCATGGCGATCATTTTAAAATAAGTGAGCATTTGCCACAACCTGGAAGTAATGAAGCCACTGCTACTTATGTAAGTCAAGATCGAATTGTATTAAATGCACGTAATCAAAAAGGAGATATTAAAACAAGGATCATGGGGTTGAGTAAAGATGGAGGTGCTCATTGGGATACGGTTTATTTTGATCATCAGTTACCTGACCCAGTTTGTGAAGGTGCTATACTAACTATTGGAAAACATAAAGGAAAAGCGGTAGTTGTATTTTGTAATGCAGCCAACACAAAACAAAGAAATCATTTAAGCTTAAGGCTTAGTAATGATGATGGAAAAATTTGGTCTAAAAGTTGGCTGGTAGATAGTACCGATAATACCAAGGTGGATTATACCGCTTATTCGGATATTGTAAGGTTAAGAAAAAACATCGTAGGTGTTTTATACGAAAAAGATAATTACGCGTCAATAGTTTTTAAACCCATTAAAATTTCAAAGAAGAATAATCATCCATAAAATGTAAAATATTTTGGAATGATTTAAATTCATCTTTTTTATGACCTGTTAAAATTACAATCGCTTTCATATTCGCATTTTGTGCGCATTCCACTCCTTTGGGAGTATCTTCAAATACAATACATTCAGAAGGGGCTACTTTTAAATCGTTCGCACATTTTATAAATGTTTCAGGGTGCGGTTTACTTTGTTTCACATGATCGGCACTCACAATGGCCTCAAAATATTTTCGAGTATTGGTGTTGTCTAACACAAAATCAATATTGCTTGTAATAGCTGCCGATCCTATCGCCATTTTAATTTTTTGTTGATGCGCTTTTGCCAAAAAGATATCTAATCCAGGAATTAGTTTTAAGTGTGGTTTAAATTCAACTCTATAAACGGCTTCTTTATCAGCCCCCAACTTTAATTTTTCTTCCATAGTAAAACGACCTGGAAAAACTCTTTCTAACAGTTCATCATTTTTGCCATAACATTGATGCTTAACATCTTCTATGCTCAGAGGAGCACCTAATTGATTTACAATTGCGTGCCATGCAGCAATATGATATGGCATATCATTAACCATGGTTCCATTTAAATCAAATAAAAAGGCTTTTGTTGTAGAGAACATATTTGGCTGAATGAATCGCGAAAATAGTTTATTTATTTAGGGTAGAAATTTTACTGCCGCATCTTTAAACTAACAATTGTTATTTAAAAAATTTAAGTAACTAAAATTCCCTTGTATAATGGGTTTAATTCCCTTAAATAATAGACTTAATTGCTTTTAAAACTTGCAGGAATGATAAAGTTTCCCCAAGAATCACAATAGTATAATTATTTATCATATGATTGTTAAACAATTAGTAAAATATTAAAATAAAATATATACGAAGAAATGTGTATTTATTACACAGATATTTAATAAATTACGTATGTGTATTTTGTACACATTATAAGGTTTGCGAACACGATTGCTTGTATAAATGAAAAAACTATTCGTTTTATTGTTTTTGTCATTGGCATTTTTTGCTGATGCACAACTATTAAATACGACTCCAAATTTTGTTTTGGAGACTAGTAATTCTATCACTATTACAGCAGATGCAACAAAAGGAAATAAAGCTTTATTAAATTTTACCGGAGATGTATTTGTTCACCTTGGTTTAATTACAAGTGTTAGTGCCAATAGCAGTGCTTGGCAATATGTTCCTTCTTTTTCGGTTTGGACTGGAACTGATCCACGTATTAAAGCCACCAGCTTAGGTAATAATCAATGGTCATTCACTATAACAGGTGGGGTAAGAAATTATTTTGGAGTCACTAATGCCAGTGAGAAAATTTATAAGATTGCTATTTTATTTAGAAATTCTGCAGGAACAAAATTAGCGAATGAAGATGGTTCTGATATGTATGTGAACATATATGATAATCAATTTTATGCTAAAATTGATACGCCTTTATCACAACCATTATATGTTCCACAATTTGAAACTATTAAAAAAACAATAGGGGATACTTTATTTGTAAATGCAAAGTCATCCGAAAATGCAACCCTATCCATTTATTTTAATGATACACTTTTAAAAACTGCCAGCAATACCAGTTCCTTATCTGCATTCAAAAAAATCAATAAGACAGGAACGCAAAAACTCTTGGTCGTTGGGAATAACGGGACTGCTACCTCCAAAGATTCATTGAATTTTTTAGTATATGGGGATATGAATTTACAGGATGTTCCAGCGGGTTTGGTGGATGGAGTTAATTATCATGCAGGAGACACTTCTGTCACTTTAGTTTTGTATGCCCCTAAAAAAACAAATGTATCTGTAATAGGTGATTTTAATAATTGGACAGCTAGTTTACCTTATGTCATGAATTTGTCTAAAGACACGACTCGTTTTTGGTTGAAGATAAATGGTTTAACTCCTGGAGTAGAATATGCGTATCAGTATGTGATTGATGACAATATTAAAGTGGCTGACTATAATACCGAAAAAGTATTGGATCCTAATAATGATTCTTATATACCTGCAGCTACCTATCCTAACTTAAAAGCCTACCCTACAGGGAAAACTACTGGCATAGTGAGTGTGCTTCAAACTGCTAAACCAACTTATGTTTGGAAAGACGCTGGTTTTGTAAGACCTAATAAAAAGAATTTAATCATATATGAATTATTGATTCGTGATTTTGTTCAAAAGCAAAACTTTCAAACTTTAAAAGACAGTTTAAATTATTTGAAAAATTTAGGAGTGAATGCGATCGAATTAATGCCTTTTTCGGAATTTGAAGGAAATAATAGTTGGGGATATAATCCGAATTTCTTTTTTGCCCCTGATAAATATTATGGTACCGAAACTGCCATTAAAGAATTTATAGATGCGGCGCATGCCAAAGGGATTGCTGTGATCATGGATATGGTTTTGAATCATGTTTTTAATTCTTCACCTTTAGCTCAAATGTATTGGAATAGTGCTGCAGGGACTCCGGCTACTAATAATCCTTGGCTTAATGTTACCGCAACGCATCCTTTTAGTGTGGGTAATGACTTTAATCATGAATCTGCCGCCACTAAAAAATTAGTTTCGCGTGTGGTAAATCATTGGTTAACAAAATATCATGTGGATGGTTTTAGATGGGACCTTTCAAAAGGGTTTACTCAAAAAAATAATCCAACCGATGTGAATGCATGGGGGCTTTATGATGCTTCACGTATTGCAATATGGAAAAATATTTATGATACGATGCAAAAAGCATCTGTTAATAGTTATTGTATCTTGGAACATTTCGCAGATAACACTGAAGAAAAAGAATTAGCAGATTATGGCATGTTACTTTGGGGTAATGCCAATTATAATTTTGGACAATCTGCAATGGGATTTCCTACAGATGCTTCTATTAATAATGCATTTGCAAATGGTCGTAGTTGGAACCAACAACATTTAGTGACTTATATGGAAAGTCATGATGAAGAAAGACTGATGTTTAAAAATTTGAATTACGGTAATACAGGTAGTGGCTATAACACCCGTGATGTAAATACTGCTTTAAAAAGAATGGAATTAGCGGCTGCCTTCTGGGCCTTAACGCCAGGTCCAAAATCGATGTGGCAATTTGGTGAATTAGGGTATGATCTTTCCATTAATACTTGCCCCGATTTGACTATCAATAATAACTGTCGTCTTTCGGATAAACCTATCAAGTGGGATTATTTTGCTAATCCTAATCGTAAGGCATTATATAATGCTTATGCGCAATTTTTAAAATTGAGAAACAATCCAAGCTATACCACCGATTTCAGTACAGGTAGATATACTATGAACGGGGGAGGATTATTTAAATCATTACAAATAAATGGAGATTCTATTAAGTTGGTTTTGATGGGTAATTTTGATGTTTCTACCCAAACTTCTAATGTTTCTTTCCCTTCAGATGGATTTTGGTATAACGTGTATAATAATAAATACATTCCGGTTTTGAATGGCACTGCAAGTGTTACTTTACAAGCTGGTGAATATCAAGTATATACTAACAAAAATATATCATCAGCGGTCATTACGGATATCTTGAATGTCAATTTACCTGAGCTAAATATGGTCTCAAGTATTTACCCCAATCCTTTACGAACAAGTGCTAACTTTGTTTATCAATTGCCTGAAAGTGGAAATGTACAAATTCATGCCTATAACATGAATGGAGAAGATTGCGGCTTATTATACTCGGGGTATCAATTTAAGGGTACTCAAAAATTTGTCATACAAAAAAATCAAAGCATGCAAATGCCTGGATTATATTTTATTTCAATCATTCAAAACCAAAAACAAAAAATCAATAAACTTTTAATTACAAATTAACAATTCTTAAACTTGAAATCGTAAATCTATGAACATGAAAAAAACACTTGTTGCGTTGTTGCTAGCAGTCATCTGCTTGCCAACATTTGCGCAAGATCGTACGGTTACCGGTAAAGTAACCGACGCCAAAGATGGTTCTCCTTTGGTTGCAGCTTCTGTGGTGGTGAAAGGGACTAAGAAAGGTACAAGTACTGGGGCTGATGGTACTTTTACTTTAAAAGTGTCCGCTTCAGACAACACATTAGTAGTTTCTTTTTTGAACTATGCATCTAAGGAATTATCTATCAAAGGTCAAAGCACTTTTAATGTGACTTTGTCTCAAACATCAGACCAATTAAATGAGGTGGTGGTAATTGGTTATGGATCTGTTAGGAAAAAAGACTTAACAGGATCTGTAGCAAATATTACTTCCAAGGATTTTAATACTGGTGTGGTAGCCACTCCAGAACAATTAATAGCTGGTAAAGTAGCGGGTGTATCTATTACAAGTAATAGTGGTGCACCAGGTGCAGGAAGTACTATTCGTATCAGAGGCGGTGCTTCATTAAATGCAAGCAATGACCCATTAATCGTAATTGATGGTATGCCTATTGACGCAGGTGGAATTTCTGGTCAAGCCAATGCTTTAGCTTTAATCAATCCAAATGATATTGAATCTTTCTCTGTGTTAAAAGACGCCTCTGCTTCGGCAATTTATGGTGCTCGTGCATCTAATGGTGTTATTTTAATTACCACTAAGAAAGGAAAAAAAGGAGCCATGAAAGTAAATTTCAGCTCTCAATATGGTATTGCTGAAAACAGCAAGCAAGCTGATATTTTTACAGCAGATGAAATTAGAAAAATTGTAAATGAAAAAGGTACTGCAGCTTTCAAAGCTGTTTTAGGTGCTGAAAATACAGATTGGCAAAAACAAATTTATCAATCAGCTACAAGTACCGACAACAACCTTAGTTTATCTGGTGCAGTAGCGGGTGCTTTACCTTATCGTTTGTCTTTAGGTAATTTACAACAAGATGGTATTTTGAAAACAGGAAACTTAAAGCGTACAACTATTGGTGTGAACATAAGCCCTACTTTTTTCAAAGATCATTTAAGTGTGAACTTGAGCTATAAATATTCTGAAAGTAGTTCTCGTTTTGCTGATCAAGGAGCTATTGGATCTGCAACCAACTTTGACCCTACACAACCTGTGTATTCTGGAAGCAAACGCTTTGGTGGATACTGGGAGTGGTTGGATGCAACTTCTACTACAGGCTTAAGATCTTTATCTCCAAGAAACCCATTAGGTATCTTAGAACAAAAACAAGACAATAGTAATGTGTCTCGTAAAATTGCGAGTGCTTTAATTGATTATAAAGTACATTTTTTACCTGACTTACATGTTGTAGTGAACACAGGTTCTGATATTGCCACTGGTGCAGGAACGATTGTGATCAACGACAGCGCCGCTTCAAGTTATAAAAGATATAAAGATGCTGGCGGTATGTTTAACGGTCCTTTCCATGGTGGGGTTAATAATCAATATTTACAAGAAAGAGATAATAGCTATTTCAATGCTTATTTGAATTATGCTACAGACCTTAAAGCAATTAACTCTCGTATTGAATTAACAGGTGGTTATGAGTATCAAGATTATAAGACGACTAACTTCAATTTTTCAGATCGTACTTTTGATAACACGATTGTAACTTCTCCAAACTTTGCCTCTAACGTACCTGAGTATCGTTTGATCTCTTATTTAGGTAGAGCTAATTTGAATATCAAAAACAAATATATCTTGACTGCTTCTGTAAGACAAGATGGATCTTCTAAATTTAATCCAGACAATCGTTATGCCGTTTTCCCTTCAGCAGCATTGGCTTGGAAGTTGAAAGAAGAAGACATGTTTAAATCTTCAACAGTAGTTTCTGATTTAAAATTAAGAGCGAGTTATGGTGTGACTGGACAACAAGATGGTATTGGATACTATGATTATATTTCTTACTATAATTTAGGTACAAGCACTGCTCAGTATCAATTTGGTAATTCATTCTATTCTATCTATCGTCCTAATGGATACTATTACAATCGTAAGTGGGAGCAAACAGCGACTGCGAACGTAGCCTTAGATTTTGGTTTCTTTAATAATCGTGTAAGCGGTACTATCGAAGCCTACAATCGTACTACTACCGATTTGTTGAATGAAATCAATCAACCAGCAGGTACCAACTTTAGTAACAAAATTGTTGCAAACATTGGTAGCATGGAAAATAATGGTTTAGAATTTACTTTGAATTTAGTTCCTATTAAGTCTAAGGACTTAACTTGGGACTTATCAGTAAATGCGACTTATAATAAAAACAAAATTACAAAATTAACTATCTCTGATGATCCTACTTATGCAGGAGCTCGTTATGGTGGAATTAGTGGTGGTACCGGTAATACTATTATGATTCAATCAGTAGGATATAACCGTGGTGCTTTCTTTGTTTTCAAACAAGTGTATGATGCAAAAGGAAATCCAATTGATGGTTTATTTGCCGATTTAAATCGTGATGGTATCATCAATGAAAAAGATTTATATCAATATAAAGGAAATGACCCACAATGGTATTTAGGTGCTAATTCTAGAGTGACTTATAAAAAGTGGAATGCAGGTATTGTGATGAGAGCCAATTTGGGCAACTACTTATATAATAACGTAGCATCTAGTACAGGTACTTTAAGAAATATCATGAATCCATTAGGATATGTAAACAACGGATCTAGAGATTATTTAACTTCTGGATTTAGTGGTAATGGTGCCAACTATTTCTTATCTGATTACTATGTACAAAACGCTTCTTTCTTCCGTATCGACAATATTAGCTTAGGCTATAATGTTGGAAAAGTATGGAATGATAAAGCCACTTTACAATTGAATGCCAACATTCAAAATGCATACATATTAACCAAATATAAAGGGTTAGATCCTGAGATGACAGGTGGAGTTGACAACAACTTCTATCCTAGACCAAGAACTATTTCTTTTGGTATTAATCTTAATTTCTAATTTATTTATAAGATCAAATAATAAGAAAATGAAAACAAATATTTATAAAATCGTATTAGCCACTGCTGTTTCGGTTGTTGTTATGGCTTCTTGTTCCAAAACATTGGACTTGCTGCCTACGAATGACGTAACTTCTACGCAAGTTTACCAAACAGCTGCTGGGTACAAACAAGCATTTGCAAAAGTATATGCAAGTTTTGCTTTAACAGGAAACACGGGCCCTGCAGGAAACGGGGACATTCAAGGATTGGATGAAGGTACTGCCGACTTTTTAAGATTATTCTGGAAAGCACAGGAGTTAAGTACCGACGAAGCAGTTGTATCATGGGGAGATCCAGGTATTCAGGATTTTCACAAAATGAACTGGTCTGCAAGTAATCCTATGTTGACAGGATTATATTATCGTTCTTTCTATCAAATCACTTTAGCGAATGATTTTATCAGACAAGCAAGTGATGCTAATTTAGCTTCAAGAGGGATCGCTGCAGATGATGTAGTAGCTATTAAAAAATTCAAAGCTGAAGCTAGATTTTTAAGAGCCTACCAATATTCCATTTTAATGGACTTATTTGGTAATGTACCTTTCTTAACCGATGCAGATGCATTAGGTTCTGTCATGCCAAAACAAAAAACACGTACAGAATTATTTGCTTACATTGAATCAGAATTAAAAGCAATTGATCCTGAATTAGTAGATGCTAGAAAAAATGAATATGGTCGTGCAGATAAAGCAGCTGCTTGGGCTTTATTAGCTAGAATTTATTTAAACGCACAAGTGTATACGGGTACTGCTAGATATACTGATGCGGTGGCTTATTCTAAAAAAGTAATTGATGCAGGCTACTCCTTAATTAGTGATTATACAAAAATCATGCGTGCTGATAATCAAAATAATACTGCAGAGTTTATTTTGACCATCAACTTTGATGGTATGAAAACTCAAAACTGGGGTGGTACTACTTTCTTAACACATGCGCCTATTGGAGGTTCTATGACAGCTTCTACATTTGGTGTAGATGGAGGATGGGGTGGTTTAAGAACTACCAAAGCATTTAGTGATAAGTTTGCTGATATTACAGGAGCTACCGATAAGCGTGCTCAAATTTATACTGCAGGTCAAAATGCCGATATTTCTGACTTAACTGCATTTACCGATGGTTATGCAATTACTAAGTTTAAAAATATCAAAGCAGACGGAACGGCAGGCTCTAGTTTAACATTTGCTGATATTGATTTTCCTATTTTCCGTTTAGGAGAAATGTATTTAGTATATGCTGAATCTGTTTTAAGAGGAGGTACTGGCGGTGACGCTACTACAGCTTTGGGTTATGTAAATGCATTACGTCAAAGAGCTTATACCAATACCACAGGAAATATCACTGCAGGTCAATTAACGACCGATTTTATTTTGGATGAGCGTTGCAGAGAATTGTATTGGGAAGGATTCCGTCGTTCTGATTTAATCAGATACGGTAAATTCACTGAGTCTACTTATTTATGGCCTTGGAAAGGCGGAGTAAAAAGTGGATCTGGTGTAGATGCCTACAGAAAATTATATCCAATTCCTTCTGCTGATATATCTTCTAACCCTAATCTTGTACAAAATACAGGGTATTAATACCAATGTTAAAAGTCAAAAAGAAATATATGAAAAAAATAATTCAATCACTATTATACTTGAGCATCGCGATGGTATTTTTTGCATCTTGTGAAAAAGAAGAAGCAAGAGATACTTATAACGGCGGAACGGCTCCTGTATTTTCAGCTTCCGTAAAGGATAGCATCGGTTTAAATTTTAACACCGAAAACAACAAAGCAGTTACTTTTAGCTGGACCAATCCTAATTACACATTTGCTTCTGGAGTGAGTTCACAAAACGTTAGCTATACTTTGGAAATTGATACTGCAGGTGCAAGTTTCAATGGGCCTAATAAGAGATCCGTTTCTATTAACCAAGATGTAGATGTGACGTACACACAAAAAGCATTTAATATTTTAATTGCAGATTTAAAAGTAAAACCAGGAGTAGTTGCTCAATTAGAAGCAAGAGTGATCGCTTCCTTAGGGGCTAACATCACTTCTTTAGTGTCTAATAAATTTACTTTTAAAGTACTTCCTTATGCACCTCCTCCAAAAGTAGCAGTACCAACAGGTGGTGTATTATACTTGGTAGGTGATGCAACCAATGGTGGCTGGAACAATCCAGTACCAGTTCCATCACAACAGTTTACACAAGTAAGCACTACATTGTATGAACTTACAGTGCCTTTAATAGGTGGCAAGCAATTTTTGTTTCTTCCTAAAAATGGCGATTGGAGTAACAAATTTGCATGCTCAAGCACTGCCAATCAAAGCGCTAGTGGCGGAGTCTTTGGGTATAACTTTAGTGATAACTTCCCTGGACCAGCAGCTGATGGAACTTATAAAATAGTTGTTGATTTTCAAAGTGGAACTTATACTGTAACTAAAAAATAATTTTTTAAAGATGTCATTGAAAAATGCATCTACCTAAAAAAACACATATGAAATATTTATTAAAAATTAGCTTGTTTACGGTGCTGCTTGCGGCAGTAATTACAGCTTGTACCAAAATGGATACTTTGCCATTTTATGGTAACGGAACTGCAGTAGTATTATCTGCTTCCTCTACCAATATCACACCTGCACCAAGTGATTCAAGTAAGGTGGTGGCCTCTTTTTCGTGGACTAATCCACATTACGCTACCGATTCTAATACTCAAAAATTTGTATTAGAAATTGATTCTGCGGGACGTAATTTCTCTCAGAAATTCGTAAGTATCACTATTGGAAAACCAAGCATCTCATTTACAGGTAAACAATTAAATGATATGTTAGCTGCCTTTGGATTTACTCCTGGTCAAAGCTTTGCTTTTGACATTAGAGTTATTTCTTCTTATGGCAATAACAATGAGCAATTAAAGTCGAATGTACTTTCGGTTAAAATTGCTTCTTATTTAGTTCCAATTACTTTAACACCTTCTTCTGCAGCAGATATTACTTTGTTAGTAGCAAATGCTTCTAGCAATGCAATTTCCTTTAACTGGAATGAAAGTGGATATGGATCTAACGTTATTAACTATGCATTACAAATGGATGTAGCTGGAAATAACTTTGCTACTCCGCAGATAGTTAAATACGGTACTAATTTAACTTCAAGTATTAATGTTAATGATTTAAACAACTTTGCTATTGCAGCAGGTATTATTGGTGGTTCTACTAAAAATATGGAGTTTAGAATCGCGAGTTATTTAGGAACTACTTATGCTACTAGAATGGTATATTCTAATGTAGTGAGCATTAAATTAACTACGTTCACTCCAGTGCCTCCAGCTTTATATATTGTAGGAGATGCGACAGATGGTGGTTGGAATAATCCTGTTCCTTTGCCTTCTCAACAATTCTCCCGTATTGATGCGGTTTCTTATGGCATCGTTGTTAAATTAACAGCAGGCAAATCTTATTTATTATTACCTAAGAATGGAGATTGGGGTCATAAATATGGCGGTGCTAGTGCTACCGGAGGTGCATTATTAAGTGATAATGCGGTTCCAGGTTCAAACACACCAGCACCTGCTACTACAGGTATGTATCAAATTGTAGTGAACTTCCAAACTGGTGTATATACTGTAACACCATTTACCAATACGATCCCTTCTAATCTATTCATAGTAGGGGATGCAACAGATGGTGGATGGAATAATCCTGTACCAACACCTTCACAACAATTTACTCGTATTGACGCTGTGTCATTTGGCGCAGTAGTTAATTTAACAGCTGGTAAATCTTATTTATTCTTACCAGTGAACGGTGATTGGGGTCACAAATTTGGTGGTTCTAGTGCTACAGGAGGAACTTTATTAGCAGATAATAGCGTGCCAGGTTCTAATACACCTGCGCCTTCTGCTAGTGGGTTGTATCAAATTATTGTAAATTTCCAAACCAACACATACACTGTTACTCCTTATTTAGGACCAACCATTCCTCCTACTAATTTATACATTGTAGGAGATGCAACAGATGGTGGATGGAATAATCCAGTACCAACACCTTCACAACAGTTCACTCGTTTGAATTTAACTAATTTCCAATTGACAGTAAATTTAACTGCAGGAAAAAGTTACTTATTATTACCAGTGAATGGCGATTGGGGTCATAAATTTGGTGGTTCTAGTGCTACAGGAGGAACTTTATTAGCAGATAATAACGTGCCAGGCTCTAACACACCAGCACCTGCCGTGAGTGGAAGTTATTTGATTAATGTAGACTTCCTAACTGGAAAATACACAGTCACTAAACAATAGTATATTTCGATTTTCGAAATAGAACTTATACAAAAAAGACCGAAGCAATTTAATTTGCTTCGGTCTTTTTTTTGGAGATTTTTTTAACTCCATTGAATTTCAAATATCTCTCCAACGAATATCTCTACAACAATAGGTAGTTCGTAATTTTATCTTAATTTAAAAATGCATCCATAGCTATAGTAGGCTTGCCATTATTATCAAAGGCACCCATATTATATCCTTGCCAGTTATTAAAACATTCCGGTTCCCAATAAAAAACGCCTAAACCTTTATGATTGGCTAATGATTTATTTTTTGAAATAATATCGGTTAAAAAACCTCTGCATTCTGTAGCCTTTGTATAATCCATCCCTACTTCGCTAATCATTATTTCTTTATTATATCGGCTCACCATATCTAACATATTTACATAACATTGATCATTAATCAATTGCCAGTTAGCTGCACTTGGGTATAGTGACATTGCAATGACATCGTAATCTACGTTATTAGTTTTTAAGCCATCAAATATCCATCTAAACATGGCGTTATCATATCCATTGGAAACATGTACTATAACTTTGGAACTAGGACTGGTTTCTCTTACAGCTTTAGCACCTGCAGCAATTAATGCCGAAAAATTAGCCATGCTTTTGGAAGCTCTTCCCTCTTCCCATAACATGCCATCATTGGTTTCATTGCCAATTTGAATCCAAGTAGGCGTTACGCCATTTGTTTTTAATTGAGACACTACATCTTTGGTGTAATTATATAAGGTGGTTGTTAAAGCATCAAAAGCTAAGTTCTTCCATGCAGCTGGTTTATTTTGTTTGCCAGGATCGGCCCACCAGTCACTGTAATGAAAATCAATCATAATTTTCATGCCTAAATTTTGTGCTCTTTTGGCTTGACTAATCACATCGGCAGTACCACAATATATAGTTGATGGGTTTACCCAAACACGAAGGCGTATTGAATTAATGCCTTTACTTTTTAAGAGTTCAATACAATCTTTTTGATTGCCGTTAGCATCGTAAAATTTTTTCCCCTCTGCTTCCATTTGGCTTAACCATCCAATATCTGCCCCCTTAGCGTAAAAAAAAGTATCTACTGGTGGAGTAGGCGTGGTGGGAGTTACGGGTGTTATCACCACAGGCGGTGTCTCATTAGGTGTATTTGCTTTTGCACAACTATATAAAAAAAAAGTTGAAATAAAAATGAGTGCTAAAAAGTGTTTTTTTGTCATAATATTTTTTTAAAATCTAATTAAATTTTTTAAAGAGACCCTCCTTCTACAAATTTGGCATCCACGGTAAGTTCTGTTTGGGTTTTTCCACCTTTAATATTAGCCATCATTTGTACAAATGCTAATTTTCCAAGTTCATAACCGCTCGTTTCTACGTAACAAATTTTTGGATAGTATAAGTTAGGAATAAAACCATTACTAATGGTAATGACCCCTACTTCATTAGGTATTTTTATATTTAATGCTTGTATCGCTTTCATGACTCCAATTAAAATTTCATCGGTCATACAAAAAACGGTATCAAATTTTTGAGTCTTGGAATATTGTTTATGAATTAATTCCCCTGCTTCTAAGCTACTACTCGCATTCGCATAAGTTACATGGATTTTAGGGGCGTATGATTCCATAAAAGTTTGGAAAGCATTTTTTCTTTTTTGGCTAATAGATAAACCCGGGTCACCAAAAATAGCAAGTACTTTTTTGCCATTTCTCTGAATTACTTTTTCTGCAGCAATAGTAGCACAACGTTCATCTGCCATTCTTACTTTTGTAAATCGATTGTCCTTGGGTACGATATCAAAAAACACAATAGGTATTTCACGTTCATTCATTTTGTGATATACTTCTAAATTTTGAGGATGAGAAGATAAACACGCAAATACCCCAGACACTCTATTTTGTCTAAAAATTTTTAAATTATTTAATTCGTTTTCGGGCTGGTTACTGGATTGCATAATCATTAATGCATAATTATGCTTTCTACTTTCTTCCTCCACTGCCGAAATAAAACTATCATAAAACAAGTTAGAAATAGCAGGTACTATAACTCCTAATATTCTACTATTTTGGGTACGAAGTTGAATTGCATAGGCATTGGGTTCATAATCCATACTTTGTGCTAAAGCATGTACTTTAGCTTTGGTACTTGCTGCAATATCTGGATGATCTTTCAAAGCACGCGAAACAGTAGAAATGCTTAATTGTAATTGTTGCGCCAATAGTTTTAGGGTGGTATTTGTCATACTCCAATCATTTATAAAACTAAAATATGTAAATTTTATCACAAATAGTTTCGCAAACGTTTGATATAATTTGTTTTCACATAGTTAAAAAAAATATTTCAAAATTTATTTTCCACCTAATAATTACCAAAAATTTCACTAATATATTGATATTCAATATCAATATGACTTGAGTCTATTTAATAATATGAACAAATGTTAGCTTTCTTTCTAAAAAAGTTAAAAAAAAATTAACAGAAAATTTTGGAATTCTAAAAATATGTAATTTGTACACGCTTAATAAACCAATAAACTGCCAATTATGAATTTCAAAATTGTTAAGTCCACTTTTGTTGGACTGTTCCTTGGCTTGCTTGTGGTAAACGCCCAAGCACAGAACAAAACAGTTACAGGTAAGGTTTTAGATGCAAAAGACGGTTCTCCCATTGCTGCTGCTTCTGTAGTAGTAAAAGGAGCTACAGCGGGTACCAAAACTGCTGCTGATGGATCTTTTGCTCTTACTATTCCTTCTTCTGTAACAAAATTAGTTGTGTCTTCTGTAGGTTATTCTTCTAAAGAAGTAAATGCAGAAGGTGCCATTTCAGTATCCTTAAACCAAACAAGCAACCAATTAAACGAAGTGGTTGTAGTTGGTTATGGTACTCGTAAAGTCAAAGATGCAACTGGTGCAGTTGTTTCTTTAGGTGAAAAATCCTTTAATAAAGGGGTGATCGCTTCTCCAGAACAATTATTACAAGGTCGTACTGCTGGTGTGAACGTTACCAACAACTCTGGTGAGCCAGGGGGTGCTGTGAACATCACAATTCGTGGAACTTCTTCTGTAAGAAGTAACAACAATCCATTATATGTAGTGGATGGAGTTCCTTTATATGGTGGTGGAACTGTAGGAAGTGCGATTACTGTTGAAGGTGGTACTACTGCACGTAACCCATTATCTTTTATCAACCCGAACGATATTGAAAACATCAGTATCTTAAAAGACGCTTCTTCTGCTGCTATTTATGGTGCTAGAGGTGCGAACGGGGTTGTATTAATTACTACTAAATCAGGTAAAGGAAAGCCTAGTTTAACTTTTAACGCTACAACAAGCGTTTCAACAACTGCTAGACGTTATGATTTAGCTAGTCCTCAAGAATTCATGCGTGGTATTTACAATACTTTAAAAGATGCAGGAATCACTGATTTAACAGGTGTAGGTGGTAACGATAAAGGTTACAATACCAACTGGCAAGATCAAGTTTTTCAAACTGCAATTTCAAATAGCTACAACTTAGGTTGGGGTTATTCTAACGCTAAAACTGCTTTAAAATTGAATGGTTCTTATGATAACCAAGAAGGTATCGTAAAAACACAAGGTTTAAAGAGAATGACTTTTGGTTTAAAATATTCTAATCAATTAACATCTAAGTTAAAATTAGATTTAACAGTTAACCAATCTTCAGTTAAAAACAGTTATGCGCAAGTCACTAACAATGCAGGTTATCAAGGTTCTTTGATAGGTGCAATGATTAGTTATAACCCAACTTTCCCAATTTATAATAAAGATGGTTCTTGGTATGACAATCAAGATGGTAACAGAAATCCTGTTGCAATTTTAGAGGGATACAAGGACAATGATACTTATAGTAAGTTTTTATCTAACCTTTCTTTATCTTATAAAATCAATGAAAATTTGACTTACAAGATGATTTTTGGTATGGAGAATGGTTCTTCTGAGCGTTTAACTTTTGTAGACCCTCGATTACCAAGTGCTTACATTCAAGGTACAATCAATATCCGTGGTAAAAACTATGCAGGTAGCGATTTCTCCGGAAAAGGTAGAGCTGCACAACAATTCTTAAATCAAAATTCAAGTGTGATTGAACATACTTTGAACTATGATAAAACATTCAAGAATGGTAATAGCTTACAAGCTTTAGCAGCCTTCTCTTATCAAAAAACAACTGACTACTATCGTGCTTCACAAAGATGGGGTACTGCAGGTGCAACAAGAATGTTAACTAGCTTTGATGATTACAAAGGTGGTTCTACAGATGTGTATGGTGATAGTACAAAAGTGGAATTACAATCTTATTTCTCTCGTGTGAACTACACAATGAAAGATAAATACATCTTCTCTGCTTTAGCAAGAATTGATGGATCTTCTAAATTTAGTGCTGGTAACAAATACGGTACTTTCCCTGCATTTGGTTTCAAATGGAGAGTATTAGAAGAAAAATTTGCTCAAAATACTTTGGGTAAAATCTTCTCTAATTTTGATGCAAGAGTTAACTATGGTATTACAGGTAACCAAGAGTTCCCTGCTTATGCTAGTTTAGCTTTACAACAAAAAGATTTCAACGGAGGTAACTCCATCATTACCAACTCTAATCCTAATTTAAGATGGGAGCAAACTACTACCACTGGTATTGGTGTTGACTTTACTATGTTAAATGGTAGATTAAATGGTACTGTAGATTATTTCAATAAATCAACTCAGGATTTATTAATGTTAATCAGCTATCCTCAACCAGCTGCTTCTGCAAATCGTTGGGTGAACTTACCTGGTAATGTTAAAAATACAGGTTGGGAATTTAGCGTAGACTATCAATTAGTTCGTCCTGCATACAGAGGTGCATTTGGATGGGATGTTGCTTACAACATGTCATTCTTGAAAAACCGTGTAGAAGGATTTGGTTCTACTGTAGTAAATACAGGAGAAGTATCTGGTCAAGGTTTGACGGGTGCTTACGCACAAACTATTCGTGATGGTTATCCATTGTTTACATTTAATATGCCTACTTTCTTAAGATTTGATGCTTACGGAAATGGAGTATATGCAAATGGTGCTAAGGATGAATTACAAGGAAGTGCTTTACCTACATTCAATGCAGGTTTAACAAATAGCTTCTCTTATAAAAAATTAACTGCCAGTGTATTCTTTAACGCTGTGAGTGGTTTCTATGTATATAATAATACTGCAAACGCATTATTATTAAAAGGTAGTTTGAAAACTGCACACAACGTAACAAGAGATGTTATCTATAGTATTGAAAACTCAATCAACCCAGGTAACGTATCTACTCGTTTCTTAGAAAAAGGGGATTATATCCGTTTAGCAAATGCTAGTTTAAGTTATGCTATTGATGTTAAGAAAGGTTCTTTCATCAAAGGTTTGAATGTGACTGTTTCAGGTCAAAACTTAGCTTTATTCACTAAATATTCTGGATTAGATCCTGAAGTAAACGTAGATAAACAAATTGGTGGTGTTCCTTCTAGAGGATTTGACTATACAGCAACTCCAAGAGCAAGAACTTTCACATTTGGTATCAACGCTCGTTTTTAATTAAATAAATAATTATACACATGAAAAATAATTTTATCAAACAAACAGCCATCTATGTAAGTGCTATTGCACTTTGCATTGGTCAGGTGTCTTGTTCTAAATTAGATGAAGAAGTGTTTGGTTCTAAGTCTGTTGCTTCTGCAACTTCTGGAGCTTCCACTGCGGATTTAGCATCTGTTTACGGACAATTGAACCAGTTATCTGGTCAATACGGTTGGCACGCTTTACAAGTGCATTCAACCGATGAATTGTTAGGACCAACTCGTGGTACTGACTGGGATGACTTTGGTACTTGGAGAAAAATCCACTTACATGCAGTGGATGGTGCTCACAATCAAATCTATGATACTTGGAACGGCTTAAATGGTGCTTTATTCCAAGCTACATTAGTAGCAGAAAAAGGTACAGGAGCTGCTCAAGCGGAAGGTAAATTCTTAAGAGCCTACTTTGCTAGCCAAGTAATGGATCTTTATGGACAAGTTCCTTATCGTGCTGCAACTGATGGCCCAGACGCTATCCCTGCAGTTAAAACAAGATCTGCTGCATATGATTGGATCATTGCCGATTTAGATGCTGCTATTGCTGCATTACCTAATTATGGTCCTGGTTCTGATATGCATAAAGCGAATAAACAATCAGCTCAGTTTTTAAAAGCACGTATGTTATTAAACAAAGCAGTTTATAAGGCAGATCCTACTAAACCAGCAGGTCCTTATACATTTGATGCTGCTGATATGAATGCAGTGGTTGCATTAATAGATCAAATTACAGCAACAGGTAAATTTAAATTATCAACTGGATATTGGGATAACTTCAAGTGGGATAACTATACTGCATCTACTGAGTTAATTTTATCTAGAGCTTCTAATGGTCCAGGTAAGGCGACTCAAACAGGTGGAACAACAGGTGTCACTTGGGCTACTGGTATGGGTACTCATTACAACCAAGCATTTTCTGGTTGGAATGGTTTCACCACTACTGCTGATTTCTACAACTCTTTTGAAAAAGCAGATGCTAGAAGATATACTGCATTACCTACTATGACTGAAATTTCTGGTTTTAATGCCGGGTTCTTAGCTGATACTCAATTTAAATATGAAGGGGGTAAAAAAGTAATGGTTAAAGACCGTTCTGGTTCTCCATTAATTTTTACACCTGATGTAAGTTTATTCTTCTCTACTGAAGCAAAAGGTATTAGAACAATGAAGTATCCTTTGAAAGGAGACCAAATGGGATTCAATGAAGAAAACGAATTCGTAATCTTCCGTTATGCTGATGCTATTTTAATGAAAGCAGAAGCGATCGCTAGAGGTGCATCTGCTACAAATGGTGAAACTGCTCTTGCTATTGTAAATGCAGTTAGAAAACGTTCTGGTGCTACTGCTTTAGGTTCTGTAACCTTAACAGATATCTTAGCTGAGAGAGGTCGTGAATTATACTTAGAAGGTTCAAGAAGAACCGACTTGATCCGTTTTGGTAAATTCAATGATCCTGTAAACGAAAGACCTAATAAGTCTGACGCGTTCAGAGTAGTTTATCCTATTCCTAACCAAGCCGTTTCTTCAAATCCTAATTTGAAACAAAACTTTGGTTACTAGTTTTAAAATTAAACTCAATCATAAAAGCCCCGATACTATCGGGGCTTTTTTTATACTTATACTCTATAAAGCCTTATTCTGAGGCAGTTTTGTTGTAATTTTATTGATACTTAAGTATGGGAAATCGTATGAAAAAAATATTCATTGTTGCTTACTTTTTAGTCGTTGTAAGTTTGTTTTTCAGTGCATGTAAAGTAAAGTCTTCTTCTACTTTATTTGAAAAGCTAGATTACACTGGGATCGTTTTTACAAATACTGTTGTAGATGATAAAGACAATAACATATTTAAATATCGTAATTTTTATAATGGAGCGGGGGTAGGAATTGGAGATCTAAATAATGATGGGTTGGCCGATGTTTTTTTTACTGCCAATCAGGGTGCCAATAAATTATTTTTAAATAAAGGTAATTTCACATTTGAAGATATTTCAACAAAAGCAGGTTTTGTAAATAAAAAACAATGGAGTACTGGTGTGACTATGGTGGACATAAATCATGATGGTTGGTTGGATATTTATGTTTGCAATGCTGGCAATATGTTGGAGCCCGAACTTCGAAAAAATCAATTATTTATCAACAACCATGATTTAACTTTCACGGAGAGTGCTGCTTCCTATGGATTGGATAACGATGGCTATACTACACATGCTTCTTTTTTAGATTATGATATGGATGGAGATTTAGATTGTTTTATCGTAAACAATAGTCCTATACCAGTTAATACTTTAAATTACTCTAATGCCAGAGATGTTCGTGCGGAGGATTCTAAAGTAGCAGATTTTTTAAAAGGAGGCGGAGATCATTTATATCGTAATGACAAAGGTCATTTTACAGAAGTATCTAAACAAGCAGGAATTCATGGGTCCTTAATTAGTTTTGGCTTAGGGGTAACCGTGGGCGACGTCAATGGCGATGGATGGCCCGATGTATATGTGTCCAATGATTTTTTTGAACGAGATTATTTGTACATCAATCAAAAAAATGGAACTTTTAAGGATGAATTAGAAAATTATATGGAGCATAATAGTATTGCATCCATGGGAACAGATATGGCTGATATTAATAATGATGGTTATCCAGATATCTTTACCACCGAAATGTTACCTGATGATGAATATCGTTTAAAGACCACAACTTCATTTGACAATATTGATATTTATCGTTTAAAAGTGGCTTCTGGATTTTATCATCAGTTTATGCATAATGCATTACAGCTAAATAATAAAAACGGTAAGTATAAAGAGATTGCCCATTTTTCGGGAGTGGAAGCAAGTGATTGGAGTTGGGGGGAAATGATTTTTGATGCAGACAATGATGGCTATAATGATATTTATGTTAGTAATGGCATATATCGTGATTTAACCAATCAGGATTTTATAGATTTTTTTGCAAATACCATGATACAAAAAATGGTATTGACTGGTAAAAAAGAAGAAGTAAGTAGCATTATTCAAAAAATGAGTTCCCAGCCGATAGCTAATAAAATGTATCATAATAAAGGGGACTTAACTTTTCAAGAATTGGCACAGGATTGGGGATTAGGCATACCCAGCTTTTCCAATGGCGCTGCATATGGCGACCTCGACAACGATGGGGATTTAGATATGGTAGTGAATAATAATAATATGCCTTCATTTGTTTTTAAAAATAAAAGTAGAGAGCAAAACAATAATCATTATCTATCCATACAATTAAAAGGAATTGATGATAATACGAATGCGGTAGGTGCAAAGATAAATTTGTATGTGGGGAATCAAATTTTAAGTAAAGAAATAATTCCTGCTCGTGGTTTTCAATCTTCTGTAGATTACAAGCAAGTTTTTGGGTTAGGCACAAATAATAAAGTTGACTCAGTAAAAATAATTTGGCCCAATTTAACTCAAACCCTTTTGCAGATTCATAAAATAGATACTTGTTATAAAGTCAACCAACAAAATCAAATTATTCAACCCTATTTAAAGTGGGATCCTAAAATAGAGCCATTATTTGAAGTGCAAAAAAATAATTTTGAGAGACATGTAGAAAATGACCATGTTGATTTTTATGCAGAAAGAATTATTCCAAGAGTTCTTTCACAGGAAGGACCAAGAGGAGCAGTAGGAGATTTGAATGGAGACGGCAGGGATGATGTGTTTATTGGTGGAGCCGGCGGAAAAGGAGGCAACCTGTTTTTACAAAATACGAGTGGTCAATTTATTAAAAAAGAACAAGTAGCTTTTGCCCCATTTAAAAACTTTGAAGATGTAGCTGCTATTTTTATGGATGTTGATCATGATGGAGACTTAGATTTGTTGGTAGGTGCAGGAGGGAATGATCGTTTGGCTAATAGTGGCGAATTAAATCATCGTTTATTTTTAAACGACGGCAAAGCCAACTTTACCTATTCTAAAAATGCATTCCCTGATTTTAGTTATAATGTAGGGGTCATGGTGCCATTGGATTATGACAATGATGGCGATTTGGATGTATTTGTGGGGGCGCGTAATACACCCTTTAAATATGGGGTAACTCCAGCCAGTGCTTTATATGCTAATGACGGTAAGGGACATTTTACAGAAGTAACTTCTTCAGTAGCACCTTCCTTCAAAAACTTAGGCATGGTGACTAGTGCAGTTTGGGGAGATGTACTAGGAAAACATAGCAATCAATTAGTCGTGGTGGGTGATTATATGTATCCTACCATTTTTTCCTATCAACAAGGTAAAATGGTTGAAGAAAATTCTAATTTGAAATCATTATCAGGATGGTGGCAAAAAATTCAAATTGCAGATTTGGATGGAGATGGCAATAATGATTTGATAATAGGGAATATGGGAGAAAATGGATATTTAAAACCCACTGACAAAAATCCGGTAACATTATGGATGTATGATTTTGATGGGAATGAAAGTTTAGATAAAATATTAACTAGAGGCATTCATGGCAAAGATTACACAGTATTTTTAAAAGCTGAAATGCAAGAACAAATCCCACTCATAAAAAAGGAAAATTTGAATTATCAAGATTATGCTAAAAAAACAATACAAGAATTATTCAAAGCTGAATTATTAGCAAAGGCTGATAAAAAAATATACAATTTCACATCTTCTATCATTGCTTGGGGAAAAGGGAATGGAACCTTTGAAATTCAAAGACTACCCAGTGAGGTGCAATTCTCTTCTATGAACGCGCTAGCCGTGATGGATGTTAATGGCGACCAGCAATCCGATTTGATAATTGGGGGTAATCAATTTGGATTTCTGCCTCAATTTGGAAGATTGGATGCTAATTATGGTTTAGTCTTAGTGAATAAAGGAAAACGTCATTGGGAAGTGATGGAAGATAAACAGTCTGGTTTATCTATTACCGGTCAAGTAAAAGATATTTTTGACATACCTTATGGAAAATCTCATCAGGTATTATTTATTCGAAATGATGAATATCCTGTTTTAGTATCCTTAAAGCAAAATCAAAAGTAGAAATATGAAAAAAAATATTTTCGCGTTTGGTTTATTTGGAATTCTTGTATTTGCATGTACTCCTACCAAAAAGGAGTCTCCTTTATTTGAAATGCTGGATGCTCAAAAAACTGGGATTCAGTTTGAAAACAAATTACATCCCAATGAAGCTTTTAACATGTTCCATTACATGTATTATTACAATGGAGCTGGAGTGGGCACAGGTGATTTCAACAATGACGGAAAAATTGATATCTTTTTCGCATCCAATGAAAGTCAAAATCAATTATATCTAAACAAAGGGGGCTTGCAATTTGAAAATGTCACCACAAAGGCACAAATACCCTATGATTCAGCATGGAATACCGGAGTCTCTGTAGTGGACATTAATAATGATGGTTTATTGGATATTTATATTTGTAGGTTAGGGCATTTTGAAAAATTCAATAATGCCAATCAGTTACTCGTTTGTCAAGGAATTGTAAATGGAGTTCCAACATACAAAAATGAAGCAGAAAAGTATGGTTTAAATTTTTCTGGCTTCAGCACCCAAGCGAGTTTTTTTGATTATGATGGAGATGGGGATTTAGATGTTTTTTTACTCAATCATTCAGTACATCAAAATGGAACATTTGCCCCTCGGAATAATTTTATGGGCACTTTTGATCCATTGTCTGGGGATCGAATTTATAAAAATGATAACGGGTATTTTAAAGATGTGACGGCTTCAACCAAAATAAATAGTTCGGCCATTAGTTATGGCTTAGGAGTTGTTGTGAGTGACATCAATTTAGATGGCTGGCCTGATATATATGCAGGGAATGATTTTCATGAAAATGATTATTTGTACTTGAATCAAAAAAATGGAACTTTTATAGATAATCAGTCTGAGAGTATGATGCATACCAGTCAATATTCAATGGGGGTGGATGCTGCGGATTTGAATAACGATGGTTTTCCTGAAATTGTATCTATGGACATGCTTCCCAAAGATCCATATATTTTAAAACGTTCCCTAGGGGAGGATGATTATGATATTTATAAGTATAAAATTTCTGTTGGCTATAGTTATCAGTTTACTCGAAATAATTTACAATGGAATCGCCGCAATGGACATTTTAGCGAAGTGGGTATGTATGCTGGAATTTTTGCCACAGATTGGTCTTGGGCAACCTTATTAATGGATTTTGATAATGATGGCTATAAAGATGTTTTTATTGCCAATGGTATTCCTAAGCGAATGAATGATATGGATTATGTAAATTATGTATCTAATCAAGAAATTCAAGAAAAAATTAGAGATAATAAAATGGGAGAAAAGGATATGGCACTCATTGATCGTTTTCCCGAGATTAAAATTCCTAATCAGTTTTACCTCAATAAAAAAAGTTTATCTTTTGAAGATAAAGAAAAGGCCATCACAAATAATCCCAATTCATATTCTAATGGAGCGGCCTATGCCGATTTTGATAATGACGGCGATTTGGACTTAGTTGTAAATAATGTGAATGATAAATCCTTTATTTATGAAAATAAAGCAAATACAGCAATTGATAACAAGTCTATCGAAATAACTTTAAAGGGTGCAGCTAAAAACTTGAATGCGTTAGGGACTAAAGTGGTATTGTTTGCTGGAAATGAAGTGCGTACTTATGAAAAGTATCCCGTAAAAGGTTTTATGTCAAGCATGGAAGTGCCTTTATTAATTGGGTTAAAAAATACGTTCATTGATTCTGCATTTTTAATATGGCCTGATCATACTTTTCAAAAAATAAGTCAACAAAGCTGGAATTTTAAAGACACTTCTACAAAGCATTTGCATTTTGAATACCAAAAAGGATTACCATTATTTAATTTTGCTTTACTCACTCAACATTGGCCTGCAAAGGGATATCCTATGCAACAAATTACTGCTGCAACAGGTATTCAATATGTTCATCAAGAAAATGTTTTCCAAGAATTTAATCGAGAACAATTAATTCCTCAAATGAATTCGACGGAAGGTCCAGCGCTCGCTGTGGGAGATGTAAACCATGATCAACTAGAAGATATTTTTATTGGAGGGGCTAGAGGTTTTGTGAGTGCTTTATTTATACAACAATCCAATGGAAAGTTTATTAAATCCAAAGAGCCTTCTTTTGAGTTAGATAGTAACTATGAAGACGTGGATGCTGTTTTTTGTGATGTGAACAAAGATGGCAATGTTGATTTAATAGTAGGATCCGGGGGCAATGAATATTATGGAAGAGATGTCAATATGCTATCAAGGGTATATCTCAATAATGGCAAAGGACTAATGACAAAGTTAGAAAATGCAATACCTGTGTACAATCAAGCTTCCTCTATTATTTTGCGTGATTTTAATGGGGATGGCTATCCTGATATTTTTATGTCAAGTAGAGTCAAAGCCATGGATTATGGTTATCCGGCAGACAGTTATGTCTTATTTAACACTGGAGATGGGCATTTTAAAAATGTAACAACAACGGTAGCACCATTTTTAGAAAAAATTGGTTTTATTACAAATGCCACCGAAGCAGACATTAATCATGATGGTCGAAAAGAAATTATTCTAACCCATCAATGGGGGGGCATAGATATTTTATATCCTGATGTGAAAAATTGGCGTAAAGGCAAAGTGACTGAATTGCCGGGTTGGTGGAATTTTACTTTACCTGTAGATGTGGATGGGGATGGGGATTTGGATTTAATTGCAGGAAATTTGGGATTAAATACACGCTTAAAAGCCACTCAAGAGCAGCCAATCAACATGTATTATAATGATTTTGATGATAATGGAAAGGCGGAACAAATAGTTACTTTTTATTTACAAGGCAAAGAAATTCCATTTGCGAATAAAGATGAAATTCAAAGACAAATTCCCAAAATAAAAAAGAAATATTTGTATGCTGAAGATTTTGCAAAAGCAAACTTGTCAGATATCTTTAGTCAAGAAAAATTGAAATCCTCTATACAATACAAAGCTTATCATTTTTCTAATACAGTATTTATCAATGATGGCAAGGGAAATTTCACTCCTAAAATATTGCCCATTGAAGCTCAAATGACCAGTTACAAATGTGCTACTATTTGTGATGCCAATGGAGACAATCAACCAGATATATTATTGATGGGAAACTTTTATGATAACAATGTTCAAATGGGAAGGTATGATGCAGATTATGGGACGCTTTTGCTCAATAAAGGAAAAGGAGATTTTGAAGCAGTGTCATTTAATGGTTTAGCAATAAAGGGCCAAGTGCGCCGTGTTGCTCCCATTGAATTGGGAAAACAAAAAGCCTTTGTATTAGCAATGAATTCAGATAGCCTTAGAGTGATTCAATTTAATAAATAGGGTAGTAAATAGTAGCTTGCCACTTGCTACTATCTTTTTGCAGCATTCTATTGGTATTGTATACTATAAATGGCATTGCAGGTGATTCTTTGCTGTGGTCATGTACAAAATTTTCAGTTTCCTTAAAAGCTTTATATACCATTTCATTATCTCCAGTAGTTTTTGTTGATAAAATATTTCCCAATACCATTTTCTTAATCACAAAGTTGCTTGCTTCTGGGATTGTGTTTTTAATTGGAAGACCTACTTGCAAGAATATATTTTTAGGCCCCAGGTTGGTGATATTGACCATAGGGTCCCCAACAATAGCTCCATTATTTTTTTTTATGTACTTTTTTAGTAAATCTATCATTTGATAAATCTGATAGTTATTAGGAGTGTCACTCAAATTTTGTTGAGTTGTTATTAATATAGAATCTTTTACCTTTTCAAATGCTATATCAAATCCATACACTCCTTTAGTCGTGCCAAAATAATTTTGCGCAGCAGCTGTCATTTTTTTTATTTCAAATGCTAAATTTTTCGATTGCCAATAATTTTCAATTCTTTTAATGGGGGATAAGTGTTTATTGTCCATGAATGTTTCAACTGAAAAAAGAGTAGAATCTTTGCCTGTTTTTTCGGTCGTGAATGAAATAGACACAGTATCTTTTGAGTAGGTATAAAGTCCTTTTACAGAGGCTATATAACTTTCGGACAAGAGTAGTTTTCCAGACGGTAATTCAAATTGATGAGTTTGATCAGTTTTGTAAGGCATCCATTGACTCCAAAGGTTCAATTGCACTATTTTTCGACTAATTCCTGTCTGATTTTGAGGTATTATGACCTGGTAGCTGTTATTGATTTCATTTGGAATAAAGACATAAATAAATAGGATCAGAAAGGTAAAAAAGAGTACCCCCAACCATTTTGCTTTAATCATATTTTTCACATGCTTTAGAACCTAAAATTACTAAAAAATAGGGCCTTTTAGGTCAATTTTAAAGCTTTTTAACCCTACCTTTTGTTGTTTTTTATTATTTTTGATATATGAAAAAAGGGGCTTCCATTTTATTCATAACAATCTTGCTTTTTAACGGATTTGGCTACAGAATCCTAAGTCATTATTTTGACCAAAAATCATCGGAACAATTCAATCAACTTATTGAAGAAAATAAATTTGATGAAAATGATTTAGTTTCTATAAAGACTCCTATTAATTTACCTTATTACGCAAATAATCCTCAATTTGAACAAGTACAAGGGGAAATGACCGTGAATGGAGTCATATACCAATATGTGGCTAGAAGAATTTTTAATGACAGTTTGGAATTAAAAGTACTACCCAATCAAGATCGATTACATATCAAAAATGCAAGGGAAGATTTTTACAAGCTCGCTGCTGATTTAGAACAAAAAGGCATGGCAAAAAAATCTACACCTAATAACAAATCTAATGCTAAATTAATCAGCTTTGATTATTGGAATCAAATCCCAAAATGGGAAATTCCTCAACTCATTTCACTAAAAAGGGTATTTGGTCACCCTTTTCAGTCAGGTTTATTAAGCATTTATTTACCACTATCAACGCCACCGCCAAAACTTATTGCTTAGTTTATTAAGCAGGTACCACTTTAGTGACTTTTAAATCCTGAATATCATTATTGAACAGGGTCAAAGTAATTAATGTTGTATCTTTTACTGAATTCTAGAATTTCAAAAAGTTCATTTATAAATGGAACTTAGGAATTCAAGTTTTTCTTGTCATCATATTTATTATTTTTCAAAAATTGAAAATGAAAAAATATTTTTCAGTAGCATTTATCGCTATTAGTATTATAGCATGTAATACAAAACAAGATTATAAATCTATCACACATAATTCAGATTTATATGCTCATACTGTTCATGAATTAAATCAAGTGGTGATGGGCAATAATTTTAGTCCAATTGTGGCATCTCGTAATTATGCGTATGCTGCTATTGCAGGCTATGAAGTGATAGCGGCCGGAAATCCACAGCAATACCAAAGTTTGGCAGGCCAATTAAAAGGATTAACCTCATTGCCGACTCCGAAAGACACTTCACTTATTGATTTTCCATATGCGTCTCTGGTTGCTTATTGTATGGTAGGGGAAGCAGTCACTTTTCCTGAAGGCAGTTTAAAAGATTACACAGACAGTTTGCATCAGTTAATGAAAGCACATGGAATGTCGGGTCAAATGATAGAAAGTTCAGAAAATTTTGCAAAAGAAATTGGCAAAGCCATCATTGCTTGGAGTAAGAAAGATAATTATGCACGTACGAGAACTGCTGAAAAATATACTGTAAAAGATATTCCAGGAAGATGGGTGCCTACGCCTCCTATGTATGCTTCTGCTGCTGAACCACATTGGTTTGAAATTCGTACAATGGTATTAGATAGTGCTAATCAATTTAGACCCATTCCACCACCTGTATTTAATGTGAAAGACAAAAATAGTGAGTATTATAAAAATGTCATGATGGTCAAAGAAGCGGTTGAAAATTTAACCGAAGAGCAAAAACATATCGCCAATTTTTGGGACGACAATCCTTTTAAAATTAATGTTAATGGACATGCCATGTTTAGCACAAAAAAATTCTCTCCTCCAGGACATTGGATGAGTGTGGTAGGTATTGCAAATAAAACTGCAAAGTCCGACTTTGCAACTGCAACATACGCCTATGCTAAAACAGGTATTGCATTATTTGATGCCTTCATTCATTGCTGGGATGCAAAGTATGCTTATAACACAGTAAGACCCGAAACGGTGATTAATAAATATTTTGATCCCAATTGGCGCCCTTTATTACAAACGCCTGCCTTTCCAGAATATACTTGTGGTCATTCCACTATTTCTTCAGCAGCAGCTGAAGCCTTAACAAGTGTGTATGGGGATCATTTTGCTTACACAGATTCTACCGAATTAGAATTTGGAATTGCCAACAGAAGTTTTTCTTCTTTCAGAGCAGCAGCAGAAGAAAATAATTGGGCGCGTTTTTATGGAGGTTTACATTTTCATAATTCCTGTATCACCAGTACCGAAAAAGGAAGACAAGTAGGAAGCTGGATAGTAGATCATTTAAAAATGAAAAAATAAAGTAGTTTAAAAAAATTACAATAGAAATTATTCTTTATTCAACAACACCAACAAATGAAAAAATATATTTTATCCATCTTAATTATAATGGCATTTCATTCGAGTGCAAATGCGCAAGGATGTGTCGCTATAAGAACAGTTGGCGGTCTTAATACTATGGAACATTCCATGCATGAGGGTATGATGCATGAGGGCATGATGCCAGCCAAAGACTCTAGCAAATGGGATTTGAATATTAGCTTTAGATATTTTAAATCCTATAAACATTATAATGGAACTGATGAGCAAACTCAAAGGGTATTAGATGAAACAGATGTGAGAAATTACAGTAAAGCAATGGATGTTTCCTTGGTAAGAAAAATCAATGAAAAATGGAGTATTGGTATTGACTTACCTTTAGTGTCTAATGAAAGATCCTCATTGTATGAGCATATTGGGAATGTAAAAGGCAATCCTCGTTTTTCCACTTTTTCGCAAGGGATAGGAGACATGCGTGTTTCAGTTTATAAATGGTTGATTGCACCTGAATCAGGCCGTAAAGGAAATTTATTGGCTGGGGTGGGTATCAAAATGCCTACAGGTAATTACAAAGCAACAGATGTTTTTCATTACTCACTCACTGCAACAAGAGAAGGTCCAGTGGATCAATCCATCCAACCTGGTGATGGTGGCTGGGGCATTAGTACTGAATTAAATGGTTTTCGACAATTAAATAATATATGGAGTTTATATGGCAATGCTTATTATTTAATTAATCCTAGAGGCAACAATGGAGTGAGTACAACAAGAGGTGTCGTGATAGCTACTCCGCCCACTGCTGCACAGGCATTAGCTATAAAGTATACTTCAAATGTAATGAGTGTGCCGGATCAATACTTAGTTAGAGCAGGTGCTAACTGGACTAAAAATGCATTGACATTATCATTGGGAGCTAGGTATGAATGTATTCCCACTTTTGATTTAATAGGAGATAATACTGGGTTTCGTAGACCAGGCACTGTCATCACCGCCGAGCCAGGGGCTAATTACAGTTATAAAAAATTCAATTTTTATGTATATGCCCCAGTAGCTTTATTTCGTGAACGCAATCAAAGTTATCCAGATATTTTAAAAACATTAGATACCAATGTTTTTTCAAGAGGGGATGCTGCTTTTGCAGATTATAGTATTAGTATTGGCTTTGGTTATAAATTTTAGAACTACAATGGTTGGAGATGACTCCAGTTTAAAAGTAAATAACTATCATTTAAACAACCACTTCTAAAATCGCAAAACTATAACTAGGTAATATAAAGTATTCGTGGTCATTGCCAACCGTATAGGTTTCGCCAGTCCAATGATCAAAAAATTGACTAGGAAGAATGCCGTGTTCCTTAAAAGCATGCCAAGTAATATAGGAACCGGCATTCTTATAATTAAATAAACAAAATAGTTTTTGATGTTCTAAACTTCTCACAAATCCTGCAACATGAATATTATGCGGAGTCATCCAGGTAATATTTTTATAATCCATTAACACGGGTAAGCTTTTTCGAATATTGATTAATTTTCGAGTTGCCTGAAATATTTTGCTTTCAAAAGTGGTACTATCATTTCTCTTTTCATTTCTCTCCCAGTTCATAATAGGACGATGCATCCAGCGGTTATCATAACACTTCCCGCTATCTTCTAAATAACTATAGTCATTGGTATAAGCTAATTCATCTCCATTAAATAGCATAGGAATACCACCAATAAACATGGTTTGAGCTTGCATTAAAATAATTTTTTGTAATGCATTTTCAATTTCTTGAGGCAGATTCCATTCAACCGCTTTTTGTAATCCACATAAGGAAGCTAAAGATCCACTTATACGAGCATCATTGGTTTTGGGATTGACTGAAAATAAAGCCCCAGCTGCGAGTGAACCCTCTTGCCAACCTGCGTAATAATTTTTTAAATAAGTCCTATGTTGAAATGGATTAAAACCTGCAGTTTCAATCATATAATCATCATACCCCAATCCTATATCATCATGACATCTTGTATAATTAATCCATGTACAACCAAATGGTTTTTGTAAAATATCATGTTGTGCTGCTAGCATGACTCTTGTGTCCCCTGTGGCTAAAGCATCCCATTGTAAAGCCATTTGTGTAGCACTATAGGCAATATCACATTCCTGTGCTGTAAAATCATGGGTACCAAAATATTTAATGATTTCGGCAGGAGCAACAATAGCTTCTCCTAAAATTGCCATACCTGGACTGGACACTTGCACACATTTTTTGATCAAACGTAAAAGTGTATGTGCTTTTGGTAAGTTTTGACAAGTTGTTCCTAATTCTTTCCATATAAAAGCAGGGGCATCAATACGTAAAATATCAACTCCTAAATTAGCATAATACAAAATGGTATCCAACATAGCATTAAAAACAAAAGGATTGCGATAATTCAAATCCCATTGATAATGATGAAATACCGTCATAACCCATTTGTTGAGTTCACTTACATAACTAAAACTTCCGGGAGAAGATTCAGGAAATATTTCAGGCATGGTTTGATCGTATTGATTGGGGATGTCTCTGTTATCAAAAAAGTAAAAGAAATCCTGATAATAAGGATCCCCAGCTTTTGCTTTCTGCGCCCATTCATGATGATAGGAAGTATGATTCAAGACTATGTCCAACATCAAGTACATATTTTGATCCTGCATTTGATGGATTAAATGTTTTAAATCTTCATTGGATCCAAATCTGGAATCTACTTTTTTAAAATTAGAAACGGCATAGCCTCCATCACTTTCTCCTGCAGGACTTTCAAATACCGGCATAAGATGTAAAAAATTAACACCTAATTCATTAAAGTAGGGTAGCTTTTTTGCAAGCCCTTGCAAATTTTCCGCAAATCGATCAACGTATAAACTCATTCCTGTAATTTGGTTACTTACAAACCAATTACCTGCTTTATGTTTTTCATTGTCTTTTTGAATAAGTGATTTTTCTCTTTGCTGATAGAGCGTAATCAATGAATGTAAAAGTTGATCAAATCCTTTGTTGCGATGAGGATGATCTCCATATATTTCATTAAATAAAGTTTCGATGGTAAGCAAATGTGAACGAAATCTTTCCACGAATGAACTATCCTTTCCTTTTATTTCTATTTGATGTTCCTTTAAAAGCTTTTCTCCAAAAGCATGCAAATCCGATGAATACACTTTAAATATAGTTTAATTAAAAATGGTGTTATTTAAATGTTTAAAAGCTTCCATGGCACCCAAGTATTCGCAGGTTCGAGCCCCGGCTTTATTTGCATTTGTGATAATGCTTTTCCATTCAGTAATTGAAATAGTCTCTATCTCATTTGCTTTTTTATGCATTAGTTGGTATAAGACAGCGCCCACAAATGCATCACCTGCTCCAGTGGCATCTACTGGAGTAATTGCAATACTTGGGATTAATTCAGAGTGGGTTCCCACTGAAAGCAAAGTGCCTTCTTTTCCTAAAGTAATAGCAAAAACAGCGTTAGATTTTTTTCTTAAAGCCACTACTGCTGCATCTACATTTTGACAACCAGTTATTAGTAATGCCTCTTCATCACTCACTTTAAAAAAGTGACTTTCTTGAATAAAGGGAATACATTGTTCAATAAAACTTTCAATATTATTGGCAAAAAGTAAATGTCTATAATTAGGGTCAAAACTAATAATAGCGCCATTTTTTTTTGCTCTTATTAATAATTGGGCATATGTTTTTTGTAAAGGCCCTTCTAAAAATCCAGTAGCAGATCCAAAGTGAAAAATACTATAATCATTTAAGTTTAATGCTTGCAAATCGCTTTCAGATAATTGCCCATCTGCACCACGATTAAAATAAAAATCACGTTCACCATCAAGCATTAAAGATACAAAGGCGAAAGTAGTGAAATGTTGAGGGTCTTTTATCATCCATTTGGTAGACACCCCCATTTCATTTAGTAAATCAATTAAGTGTTGTCCAAAAGGATCGTCCCCTATTTTAGCTGCCATATCTACTTGGCCACCTAAGGCAGCAATTGCTGCGGCAACATTGGCAGGTGCCCCTCCAGCTTTTTTTAAAAAATTTTGTCCTTTAGATAAACTGACTCCTTTATCCGTGCAAATCATATCAATCAAGGCCTCTCCAATGCAAAAAACTTTTTGGGACATTTATTGTTCAGTTTTATGGGTGGGAGAAATAAGTAAAGTTAAAAGGGATGCAATAAGTAAAAATATACCTGCAAAGCTGATCGCTTTCCCAGGATCATTTTGTAGAAAATGTTTTAGGATATATCCAAAACTTAAATTTTGAATCAGCATTGGGATGACAATCATCATATTAATAATACCCATGTACACTCCATATCTCTCCTTAGGAATTTTATGTACCACCAATAAATAGGGGATGCCCATCATGCTAGCCCATGCAATTCCAAATCCCGTCATCGGAATAAAAAGTAAATTTTTATCTGTAATATGAGGGAATATAAGTAATCCAATTCCAGCCATGATTAAACATAGTGTATGTATTAATTTAGGGTTTATTTTTTTAGCTAACCAAAGCAGAGCGAATGCTGATAAAAAGGTCACCACATTATACCAACCATTCACCAGTCCTGTCCATCCCACGGCTTCATTGTAAAGTGGGTTGTTTTGGTAAATTGTTGTGTGCC
This sequence comes from Chitinophagaceae bacterium, assembly GCA_947372105.1. Lineage (GTDB taxonomy): Bacteria > Bacteroidota > Bacteroidia > Chitinophagales > Chitinophagaceae > Sediminibacterium. The sequence continues at coordinate 1,470 of CANBSH010000002.1, read as the reverse complement.
ATACTGATTGTGCAATACTTTTAGAAGCGTTTTGCCAATAACAAAAAAGAGCATACCATTGAAATAAATAAACCAAGCCTAATTGCCACATCACTTTTGGCATCGTTACAATAGCATCAGCAATTTCTTTAAAAGGTGTAAAAATTTTTAGTTTATGTTTCTTTAATTCAATGAGTTCATCTTCGGTTGGAGGAATTTCTGGTGTTTTAAATACTGACCATCCAACAGATGCAATCGAACAAAAACTTCCCAATAAAAAAGAAGCGTACACCCAATAAGGTAAGCTCCCCAAATTACCAGTAATGTTTTTTTGAAAAACAAATAAAGAAAGATTGGCAAGTGTAATTCCAAGTCCTGTAAAAAAACTTTGTGTTAAAAATCCTGATGCATGTTGTTGAGCAGGAAGTTTATCAGCAATAAATGCACGATAGGGTTCCATCGCTGTATTATTAGCAGCGTCTAAAATCCATAGTAAACCAACTGCCATCCATAAGGAACTACTAAATGGGTATATAAATAAACAAATACTGCATAGTAAAGCTCCAATCATAAAATAGGGCTTTCTTCGACCCCATCTAGGTGACCATGTTTTATCACTTAATGCTCCAATAATGGGCTGAATCAACAGTCCTGTCATGGGACCTGCTAAATTTAGTAATGGAATTTGATCAGGGCTGGCACCCAACATATCATAAATGGGATTCACTGCAGATTGTTGCAATCCGAAACTATATTGAATTCCTAAAAAACCAACATTCATGTTGATGATTTGAGAAAATCGCAAACTTGGTTTTGTAGGCATAAATAAGGTTTGGCTTTTATAGCAATGCGTGGATTAAATATAGTTCATTTGTATTTTTTCAAATGAAATAGGAGTGGTGATTTGTATTTTTTAAGACAATTTTAAATTGGTAACGTTTGCGGAACGTATCTTTACCAAAATGCATGACTTAAAAGTATATGTCTTACAACATTCAATATCATAAAAAGGAAGTGATACAAGGGCTGCGGTATCATTTTATGAAACAATCCGAAATCAAAGTGCTCATGGTAGTGGTGAACATTTATGCCATTGCTACTGCCTATTTATTGTATGTTAAAAAAATACGACCTGAATTATTTTTATTGGGGTCGGTATTATGGATGGTCTTAATGTTATTATTCTGGTATCTCATACCCTTCCTATTTTATCGTAAAACAGAGCTTTTTAAATGGGAATGGACTTTCTCCTTTAATGAAGAAAAAGCCAGATTATACTCTGAAAAAGGGGAAGCGGAGTGGAATTGGGCCGAAGTGACCCATTATTTTGATAGCCCCTTATTTTTTCATTTTTATTTTAGCGCTAAGTCCTTTTTCATTATTCCCAAACAAAACATAGCTTTTGAGGACCAACATCTTATAAGGGGGCTTTTGAAAGGTAAGTAAAACATGTTTCTAAAGGCTTTATTAACAACAAGTTGACCCAAAACG
>CANBSH010000001.1 GCA_947372105.1 Chitinophagaceae bacterium | reverse complement strand
GCGTATCAGCCTATTTATAAGGAAACAAAAAAAATGAATTTGGTGGCTATTGCCCAGCCACAATTACAACAATTGTTTACCTATTTTCATTATTATTTTCCTTCCTATCATTTACCTTCTACTTTAATTTATTTTATAGGACCCTTGGAAGGATTTGCAAATACGATGGGGGATGATTATATGGCAATAGGATTACAAATGTATATGGGAGCCTCTTCTCCATGGTATCAGTCTTCTAAAATACAAGGACTTTATCCAAATTATAGGAGTCAGCGGTTTACGCCAGACTTTATTCCTATTATGGCAGCGCAAAATTTATGGATGGACATGCAATCGTCGTCCTCTATGATAAAAAACACCCCTTCCTCTTTTTCTTCTTCCAATAATTTCATGCAACAGATGGTCCAAGAAGGAAAAAAAATAGTGACCCTTCAAAAGTTATTGCCTCAAAGTAAAATTGAAAATATATTAGGATATACAACTGCACAATGGCAACATGTACAAGAGTCTGAATCGGATATTTGGAAGTATATTTTAAAAATGAATTTATTGTATTCCAAAGATCCGAAGCTCTTAAAAAATATGATGGAAGAGGGTCCATTTAATATTTACTTTGGAAATGAGATTCCTGCAAATGTTGGATCCTACTTAGGATATCGAATAGTTCAATCATGGCTGAAGCAACAAAGCCCTATAAAACAAGATGATTTAAATTCTTTGTTGAAAATGTCGGATCGTCAAATATGGGAAGAAAGCAAGTATCAGCATTAATAGTTATTACTATCATCATATAAAATAAGGGCTAAGATGCAATAATAGTAATTGACTTACAAAAAGGTAGGTTGAGTCTATAAGAAAGGCACTTTCGTAAAAAGTATTTTTAGTTCAGTTTTACTGGAGCAGCCATTTTGAAAGCAGGAATATTTACATGAATACATTCCTTATTTTCAATATTTTCCATCGTGTAATAACCTTGCATTTTACCTAATTCACTTTTCAAATGACAACCACTCACGTATTGATAATGTTTGCCAGGCATAATTAAAGGTTGCACTCCAACCACACCTTCGCCTTCGACCACTCTATGTTCGGTATTGCTATCGAAAACTTCCCAATAACGCTTTAATAATTTTACAGGAAAGGAATTGTGATTTTCAATTGTAATACGATACGCAAACATGTACTCGTTTTGGAGCGGATTACTATAATCTTTTTGGTAAAAAGTTTCGATACTTACTTCGATGCCTTCTGAAATTTTAGAAACCATAATGAATAGTGTCTAAGAGGTACAATTGCAGAGAATACTGCGGGGTAAAAATAATAAAAAAATAAGCGGGAAAATATAAAAATGAGCTCTATTTTTTCGAAACCCAACAGAACTCACGTAACTTTGCGGCAACTAAGGAGTTAGGTCAAATTTTCGACCATTTCACATATCCAAAATATTCTAAAATGAAGATCGCTGTAGCAAAAGGAGACGGAATAGGTCCTGAAATTATGGACGCGGTAATTGGTGTTTTTAATGCTGCTAAAGTGCCCATGGAGTATGTTTTTGTGGATATGGGTAAATGGGTCTTCGATAAAGGTTTTAGTAATGGGATGACTCCCGAAGCCAAGCAGACTATTGAAGATCTAGGCATTCTTTTTAAAGGACCTATGGAAACGCCCAAAGGAAAAGGAGTGAAAAGTGTAAATGTGACTGCACGTAAAACTTGGAATACTTACGCAAACGATCGAAAATTTCAAACCTTAAGTGGAGTAGATACTGTTTTTAGTAAAGCAGGAATTCCTATTGACTTAACGATTGTAAGAGAAAATATTGAAGACACTTATGGAGGTATAGAACATATGTTGACACAGGATGTTGCATTAGGTCGTCGTTTTATTACGCGACCAGGAAGTGAACAAGTGATTCGCTATGCTTTTGAGATGGCTAAGAAAAAAGGAGCACGTCGCATTACATGTGGACACAAGGCCAATATCATGAAATTAACTGATGGTCTTTTTTTAGAAGTGTTTAAAGAAGTGGCAAAAGAATATCCTGAATTAAAATCGGATGATGTCATTGTAGATGACTTATGTATGAAATTAGTAAGTCGTCCAGATTTATTTGATGTGATTGTTTTAACCAATTTGCAAGGGGATATTGTAAGTGATTTATGTGCTGGATTAGTAGGTGGGCTTGGTTTTGCGCCTTCTGCAAATATTGGTGATCATATCTCCATTTTTGAAGCAGTACATGGCACTGCGCCAGATATTGCAGGAAAAAATATTGCAAATCCCACATCCCTTTTATTAAGTGGCTTAAGTATGTTGCGACATTTGGGTTTAATGGAACAAGCAGTCATGATTGAAAATGCATTGTTATATACTTTAGAATCTGGAGTGCATACAGGCGACTTTGGAGACAAAAATATTCCATCTGTCAACACCACTCAATTTGCACAATCTATCATTGATAATTTTGGAAAACAACCAGCGCATCATCCAAAACCATTTCTACCTAATTTTTATGTCACACCTACTAATTTTAAATTAGAACATAATCCCATGTTACAAAGTGATTTGAGAGAAGTGCATAAAATTGTAGGGGTTGATTTTTTTATTGAAAGTGCCGAACAACCACAAAAAATTGCAGACAAATGTGTCTTACATGCTACTGAAAAGTTGAAATTAGTCACCATCACCAATCGTGGTACACAGGTGTGGCCTTCGGGGTCGGTTTTCACAAATTTGGTGAATCAATATTATTGTCGATTTGAGACAGTCAATGAAACCGCTTTGACCCAGGATCAGGTCATCGATTTATACCGTTCTTTAGCCAAGGATTTTCAAATTTGTTCCTTAGAATTGTTGAATATGTGGGCGGATAAAAAAGCATATAGTTTAGCGCAAGGTCAATAGTACCTTTGCTTTGATATAAATAGCCCTTATTTGGCCCAATTTGACCAAAAATTGCATTTTTGGGTGGGAAAAAATACATTTTTAATGTAATTTCACGGCTCAATTACAAAACAGCCTTTTACTTATGGCAGAAGTTATCTTAATGCCCCGTTTGAGCGATACAATGACCGAAGGTGTTATCGCTGCTTGGCATAAAAAAGTGGGGGACACCGTAAAAAAAGGTGATTTATTAGCCGAGATAGAAACGGATAAAGCGACTATGGAATTAGAGAGCTATCAAGATGGCATTTTATTGCATATTGGTACGCCTCGTGGTGGAAAATTACAAGTGAATGATTTATTAGCCATTTTTGGAAAACAAGGTGAAGATGTGAGTGCCTTAATTGCTCAACATACCAATGCATCTGCTAGTGTTACAGCTGCTTCCAACAATGAACCTGCGGCAGCAACTACAACAACAGCTTCTGCACCAACTCCTGCTACTCCAACTGCAGCAAATTCTGATGTATTAAATAGCGACGAAATAGTTTTAATGCCTCGTTTAAGTGATACCATGACCGAAGGGGTGATTGCTGGATGGCAAAAAAAGGTAGGAGATGCCGTTAAAAAAGGAGACGTATTAGCAGATATAGAAACCGATAAAGCAACAATGGAATTAGAATCCTATAAAGATGGGATTTTATTATACCAAGGAGCGCAAGCGGGTGAAAAAATATTAGTGAATCAATTATTATGTATCATTGGTCAGCCTGGTATTGATATTGACGCGATGGTGAATGCCGTGAAAGCGAATACTGGTGCGCCTGCAGCAGTTGCGGCGCCTTCAATAGCAACTCCTACAACAGCAACGCCATCTACTACTTCAGTAGCTCCAGTGCCATCATCTACTCCTGCATCATCAGAAACAGTCATCAATGAAGGTCGCATTTTTGCTTCTCCATTAGCTAAAAAAGTTGCAAAAGATAAAGGGATAGATTTAAAATTTGTAAAAGGAACCGGTGAGCATGGAAGAATTACTCGCGGAGATTTAGATCATTACACTCCTTCCCATAATGTGTCTGCTAAAGCGGCGCCTGTGGGTCAAGTGAGTTTTGTAGATACGCCCGTTTCTCAAATGAGAAAAGTGATTGCACGTAGATTAAGTGAAAGCTTGTTTACTGCACCGCATTTTTATTTGACCATGAAAATAAACATGGACGCAACTATAGCAGCAAGAGTATTATTAAATGAGACTTCTTCAGTTAAAATAAGTTTCAATGATTTTATTGTTAAAGCAGTGGCGCTTTCTTTAAAACAACATCCTACGGTGAATAGTAGTTGGTTAGGAGATGTGATCCGTACCAATCATCATGTAAATATTGGTATTGCAGTAGCAGTGGAGGAAGGATTATTAGTTCCTGTATTGCGTTTTGCAGATGGCTTATCATTGCCACAAATCAGCACTTCAGTAAAAGAGTTTGCTAAAAAAGCGAAAGATAAAAAATTACAACCTGCCGATTGGGAAGGAAGTACTTTCACTATTTCTAATTTAGGTATGTTTGGAATAGATCAATTTACAGCGATCATCAATACTCCAGATGCTTGTATATTAGCGGTGGGGGGTATTGCGCAAGAGCCTGTTGTTAAAAATGGTCAAGTATTACCAGGCAATGTGATGAATGTAACCCTAAGTTGTGATCATCGTGTGGTTGATGGAGCTTCAGGTGCCGCTTTCTTACAAACTTTGAAAGCTTATCTAGAAGAACCATTACGCATGTTTATCTAAAACAAGTAGATTGAAAAAATTATTACAAGTTTTAGTAGATTTCGAAAATCAAACACCTCATTATTTAGCTCAAAATAGTAATGTGTCCGAAGGCAACGTTGGATGGCATATCATACATAGTTGTTTGGTGATTACTTCAGTTACTAAGTCAATTTTGAACTCTCACCCTTCTCATTTTAAAAAGAAATTTAGCTGGAAAGCTTTTGTAGTATTGCTTTTGGCGAAATTTCCTAGAGGAAAAGCAAAAGCACCTTCCTTTACTCAACCTGCAGGAGAAATTACTTCGGATATGGTATTAGAACATATCAAAGAAGCACGCAAAAGCGCGAACTTGTTATTGACTGCAAATAAAAAACAATATTTTACACATCCCATTTTTGGAGATCTTCAGTTGCCTAGTGCTATTCGTTTTTTATATGTACACAGCTATCATCATGAAAAAATTATAAGAGATATTGTAGGATAAGATTATTAAGGTCATTGCAAAAAAATCCCCCCGAAACTTCGGGGGGATTTTTTTGAGTATCCAATAATATATTATTTCAAATTAATCCAAATCACAACCAATGGGAGCGCCAGGTGCAATGGTGACTGGTTTAGGTAAAGTGATTTTATCAGGGTGTGCAATACGCTCTAATGCATATTGATAATGCGCATTATGTATAGGGTCAGATTTAACAAGTCCTTCCAATTTTGATTTTAGTTTTTGAATGGCTTGTTGTGAAATGCTTCTTACTTCATAATTGGCATCTGCACTTTGACTCACTCCCAATAACCAATGTAAGGTTTGCTGTTGAGTTTGCATTTGTACACTACCGGACAATCCTTTTGGAATTGATGCGTACCAGGTGTTTTTCAATATTTCATCTAATACATTATCCCAGCCCATCACATTGGCTCTTGCTTTATTTTGCACTAAACGATTCGCTCTTTCCACATTGAATAAAAATCCTAATTCAAAATCAGCTAAAGATTCTGCAGCACTTAATGCATCAAAACTCATACCAGTTCTTTTTTCAAAAAGTTCGCCTACACCATAATACATAGGCGGGCGAGGCGGGATTAATTTTAAAATATTTTCTGGTAAGGTTAAAGTTTCTGCTGATAAGCAGGCTATTGCAGCATGTAAAGCTTTTAATTGTACCTCGTTAGATAAAATAGTTGGTTTTATTTGATTTGCATCTCCACGAACACTATACATATAATTTATGCCACCGATCACTTTAGTCACCGCTTCATATTGGTAGCGATGATAATTATACAAAGGCACTAACACATCTTCTAATTTAGAAAGTGGTGTGCCATTAGGGATGGCTTCTTCCCCAAATTGTGATAAGGATTTACTTCTTACCGCAATCACTTGTTTTAATCCATCAACGGCATCGGATTGGTTGTCCCATAAATGTGCGTTGGGATGAAATCCGCTCGCAGATCTTGCATCCGCATCTGCTATGAATTGAATTCCATTTTTCGAATTTTCTTCTAATAAGAATTGCAGTGCTTTTGATTCGTCTGTTCCTTTGGGAAAATCTTGATAGCCATATGTAATGGCTCTTTTATCCCATTGACCAATTTCGTTGGTGTAGATATCTGAAAAATCAATATCCCCTTTATTATTAACGAATACATTGGGGTGAGGATAGTCCATCACTGAAGCACGATTGTTAAAGCTAGAAGCATAATTATGTTGCAATCCTAAAGTATGTCCCACTTCATGAGCTGCTAATTGTCTTAATCGGTGTAATGCAGCAGTTCTCATTTGATCGGTCACAGGTTTTCCGTTCACATAAGGAGATAGGAGCGAAGTGAAGATTAAATAATCCTGTCTTACTCTTAAGGATCCTAATGTAACCTGACCCTTAATAATTTCACCTGTACGAGGATCGGTAATGCTGGCACCATAGCTCCAGCCGCGTGTGGAACGGTGTACCCAATTGATCATATTGTAACGAATATCCATGGGATCGGCACTGTCTGGAAGGATTTCTACCTGGAATGCATTTTTATATCCAGCTGCTTCATACGCTTGATTCCACCATCTTGCTCCTGCTAATAATGCAGAACGAATGGGTTCGGGTGTTCCATTATCTAAATAATAAACAATAGGTTTCACTGCTTCACTCATTGATGCAGTAGGATCCTTTTTTTGTAGACGATGTCTACTTATAAACATTTTTTGAATGGGCTCACTGATATCACTTCCGTAATCAAAATAACTAATTCCAAAATAACCACTTCTAATATCATACACACGTGGAGTATAATTGTTATCAGGAAGTTCTACAAAACTATGATGCATACGAAGTGTAATAGCTTCTGTAGAAGGAGTAACTGCTTGAACAAATCTTCCAGCATCACTACCTCCTACAAATGTGAGGGTCGCTTCAAATTCTGAATTTTTAGGAAAGTTTTTTGTGTTTTGAATATAGATGGCAGATCGACCTTCGTTTAAGGTATAGGTGCCTTGTCGCATTTTTCTAATTTTATCTGCTGCGTTGTGTGCATCTCTTAAGAAAAAAGAGGTGGCATCTACTAATACATTGCTACCTTCTTCTGCTTCCACATTAAAACTAAATAATATAGATTGCGCAAATGATTCATTCACTGCTTTTTGTTCTCTAGGGTCGTTGGTGACAGCTCGATAATCATAATTAGGCTGTGTTAATAATACTTTTTTACCTACTCTATTAAAATAAACAATACGTGTATCGCCAATTTGTCCTCTGTCAAGCCCAATATCATTGGATCCTAGACCTGCTGGCAATGTATTGACGTATAAAAATGAAGTATTCATTTTGTCAATGACTAAATAAATTTTTCCTTGACTTGCATCCCAATAATAATTGAAATACCCTTTTCTAAATTCCATGTTTTTAGTTTTTTCACTCATGGAATTACTTTGTGCTTGAAGCAGGAAAGGAAAACAAAGAAGCAATAATACATTTTTCATAATAGTACGATTTACATTAAATAAAAATCCTCCCAATGACAATAAAGCATTGGGAGGATTAAGATATGAAATTTACTGCTAAATTATGCAGTTGGAGTTGTCGTAGGCTCAGTAAAAAGTGTAGGCGCTACTACTGGAGCAACTGGAGCTGCTACTGGTGCAGGAGCCGCTTTTTTAGCGGGTGCTTTTTTAGCTACTACTTTTTTCTTTGGAGCTGCTTTTTTAGCGGGTGCTTTTTTAGCGGGTGCTTTTTTTGCGACTTTCTTAGCTGCTTTTTTCGCTGCTACTTTTTTCTTTGGAGCTGCTTTCTTAGCTGCTTTCTTTGCTGCTACTTTTTTCTTTGGAGCTACTTTTTTAGTTGCTTTCTTAACTGCTTTTTTCACAGTTTTTTTAGTTGCTTTTTTAGCCGCTTTTTTGGCTACTACTTTTTTCTTTGGAGCTACTTTTTTAGCTGCCTTTTTTTTGCTTGACTTTGCCATAATGGTAATTTTATTTTAGTTAGTAAAGTTGATTTTTATAAAATTACATTCTTTTATTGTAACAAAATAAAAACTATTCATCTATTTAAAATACTTTTGTGGTATGCAAACACCTGTCAGCTTAGTTTTAGGAGCTTCCCCAAATTCAGAAAGATATAGTTATTTAGCTACTGCTTTACTACATGAAAAAGGATATGCAGTGTATCCCTTTGGAATTAAAAAAGGGATGATTGATGATATTGCCATTTTAAATGAATGGCCCCTCAATAATACCATCGATACCGTTACTTTATATGTGGGTCCAGCTGGTCAAAAGGAATATTATGATGCTATTTTAGCCCTTCAGCCACGCCGAATTATCTTTAATCCAGGTACTGAAAACCCAGAACTGGAAAGGATTGCAGCCCAAAATGGCATTGAAACCCAAGAAGCATGTACCTTGGTCTTATTAAAAACAGGTCAATATTAATTTTTAAATTTCCCCCAGCTCGATTTATCTAAACTTCGGTATTGGATGGCCTCGCTTATATGCTCTAAACTGATATTTTTTTCTCCTTGTAAATCCGCAATCGTTCTACTCACTTTTATAATACGATCAAAGGCACGTGCACTTAATTGAAATTTTTCCATTGCTTTTTGTAATAAATTTTCCGCTTCTACATTTAATAGGCAGTATTTTTTAAGGTGTTGACCCGTCATTTGTGCATTGGTATAGATGCCTGGTTCATTTTTATATCGTTCCATTTGGATAGTCCTAGCCTTTTTGACTCTTAAAGCTATCGTTTCAGAACTTTCGCCCTCGGTGGGGGCCCTTAATTCATGGTAAAGAACCGGAGTCACTTCAATATGTAAGTCAATTCGGTCTAATAATGGCCCTGAAATTTTATGTAAATACTTTTGGATCGCGACTTGACTACAATAACATTCTTTTGTGGGATGATTGTAAAACCCGCAAGGGCAGGGGTTCATGGAGGCCATTAACATAAATCGGGCGGGAAAAATGACACTCATTTTTGCACGTGCAATATTCACTACCCCTTCTTCCATGGGCTGCCTTAATACTTCCATCACCGAACGGTTAAATTCGGGAAGTTCATCTAAAAATAATACCCCATTATGAGCCAATGAAATTTCACCTGGTTGCGGAATACTTCCTCCTCCAATTAATGCAATAGCAGATAATGTATGGTGAGGTTGTCGAAAAGGTCGATGATACATCAGTTGTCGAATGGTGTCCATTTTTCCAGAGATACTATATACCTGCGTTGTTTCTAATGTTTCCAAGGTATTCAAAGGGGGCAAAATAGATACAATACTTTTGGCTAACATAGTTTTTCCGGCGCCGGGCGGGCCAATCATGATAATATTATGTCCGCCAGCACTCGCAATCTCTAATGCTCTTTTGCATTGTTGTTGGCCTTTTACTGCTGAAAAATTAGGGGCTTCCGATAATAATATATTTGAATCTTTTTTTTGACTTGATTGAAAAGGAGCAAAGTCTTGGGGATGATTTAAAAAAGCAACAACATCATTTAAATGTCGGCATCCAAAAACAGGAATCCCTTTCACCAAGGCAGCTTCTTCTGCATTTTGAAAAGGGACTATAATACCTAAATGCCCTGTAACTTTGGCTTGCATGGTCATAGATAAAACGCCTTTGATGGGATATAACTGACCATCTAATCCTAGTTCACCCATTATAATGTAATCATCCAATAATGCCACAGAACTTAATTGTTCCGAGGCAGCCAAAATACCTATTGCAATTGGTAAATCAAATGCAGCTCCCGATTTTTTGATATCTGCAGGTGATAAATTAATGACCACTTTTGTGCGAGGCATATGAAAGCCATTTGATTTAATAGCACTTTCAGTACGATCTAAACTTTCTCTCACAGCACTGTCAGCAAGCCCCACTATACAATAGCCCTGGCCCATACTTACATTGACTTCCACATTTATGGTGATGGCATTGATACCTACAATAGCTGCCCCCTTAGTTTTAACTAGCATTGTTTTGGTCGGAAAGTAGGGTCTCCATTCAAAAGGAAACTGCGTATAAATACTTGAATTTCTTATAGATGATCCAATAGGTCTACCACTCCTTCGCGCTCTAGAATTAGATACCCAATGCGATCCTGACTGACGCCTGGTTTTAATTGATAATGAAAAACTAATTCCTTTTGGGTGATTTGAGTTTCAAAATAACTAAACTGAATATTAGGATGAATACTTATGGCATCACTAATTTCATATAAGTGGGTAGATAAAATAATTAAACTATGTCGAAGCTTCTGTAATCCTTCAATTACTTTGATGCTACATTTCATGGCATCTTGAATATTAGTGCCCTTAAATAATTCATCAATTAAGACACAGTATTTTTTTCCATCTTTTATTTTTTCTACTGTGTTTTTGATACGTTGAACTTCATTGAAAAAATAACTTTCTCCCTTAGTGATATTATCCGCAATCGTTAAATTACTTATAAGCCCATCCATTAACGTAAGTTTCATTTGGCTTACCGGAGCTCCCATACCTATATGAGCAAAGTATACAACCAATCCAATTGTTTTAATATAAGTGCTTTTGCCCGCCATATTTGCACCTGTTAAAAACAATAAATTTTGTTGACTATCCAAATTTAAATGATTGCCAATGGGGTGCTCTAACAATGGATGTCTGGCAGCTTCCATTTGTATTTGGGGCTGATCCGATGCTATCCAAGTAGGAAATACCCAATGAAAATTTTGCATCGCTGTGGCCATGCTATATATTGCGTCTATTTCATAATAATATTGAAGTAATAAACGAGTTTGTGTTTTATATTGGTATAAGAAAAAGTGTCCCCAATGGATGTTTTCCAACATCGAATTATTTTTGGCATCTACAGGGAGTGAATCAAATGCTACGTTGGATAACAATGGCTGCATTTTTTGAATCCATTGTTGTATCACAGGGTTGGATTGCTTCGTCTCAAATTGCAGCATCCATTTTTTTAATTCTTGTATGAATAACGTGAAATGACTTACAGAATAACTCAAAAGTGCATAATCCTGTTGATTCCAAAATTGATACCAATAGGCTTGTAATAAACCTGGATGGTGTGGAATATAGTTGACGCCTGTTTCAAAATACTTGTCTATGACAAACACGGTTCCATTGGTAATTTGCATTGCTTCCAGAAAAGCATAGTCCTGCTGAAATAATAAAATAGCGTCTTGTCTTTCTTGAATGCGAGAAATACTGGATAGGGGATGGGCCAAATATTTTTCAAGTTGAATTTTACCTCCACTGGTTCTTGTAAAATTGATATGTTCTGCAATAGAACCGCCTTCTTCTTGTTGAAAAAGTCCAATATCTTTTAAGGTGATTTGATCTACGTGCATGTAAGGTAATTTCCTTTAACCTCTATTAAATTGGAGTCTATGTCCTTTTTGGCTTTCATCAAATTGTCCCTGATGATACACTAATACTCCGTTTACAAAAGTGCTGCTAATTTGGTAAGGAAAATGTGTTCCCTCTAATGGGCTCCACCCACATTTATATAAAATAGATTCTTTTGTAACCATATGGGGTGCTTCTTTTACTAATACTAAATCAGCCCAATATCCTTCACGAATAAATCCGCGATCTTTAATCTGAAAACAAGTGGCCACGGCATGACTCATTTTTTCGACCATCTTTTCAATACTCAATTTTCCTTCCTTCACATATTTCAACATCAACATCACTGAATGTTGCACTAAGGGCAATCCAGCATGTGCATGGGCATAGTCTTCTTGTTTCTCGGCCCAAGTATGAGGGGCGTGATCGGTAGCAATGACATCTAATTGGTCATTCAATAATCCCTCCCATAAAGCATCTCTATGATGAGAGGCTTTGATGGCAGGATTACATTTTATTAAATTTCCTAATGCAGCATAATCATTAGCCGTGAAATGTAAATGATGCACACATACTTCTGCGGTAATACGTTTTTCGGTCAAGGGACGCAAATTGGAAAATAATTGTAATTCTTTAGCAGTACTAATATGTAATATATGCAAACGTGCATCAAATTTTTTTGCTAATTGAATGGCTTTAAAAGAAGACTCAAAACACACTTCTTCGTTTCTGATAATAGGATGATCAGAGGGTTCCAAAATGGGTTTGATAGCTTCTAACGCCGCTTTATTTTTTTTAATAATACTTTCTTCTTCGCAATGTGTAGCAATGAGTAATTCCGAACCTTCGAAAATGCGTTCTAACACAATGGGGTTATCCACTAATAAATTACCGGTAGAGGATCCCATAAATATTTTCACACCACACACTTCATTTTTTTTAGCATTCGTCTTTAACACTTCTTCCCAATTATCTTGAGATGTTCCCATAAAAAAAGAGTAATTGGCTAAAGCATTTTGTGCCCCAATTGCATATTTATCTTCTAATAATTCCTGTGTAAAAACGGGTGGCTGCGTATTAGGCATTTCCATAAAACTAGTCACACCACCTGCAACGGCTGCTTTTGCTTCGGTGTAAATGTTGGCTTTATGTGTTAAGCCAGGTTCTCTAAAGTGAACTTGATCATCAATGGCTCCAGGAATTAAATACTGACCTGTACCATCTATTTCTTTGACGCCAGCGGGCGTCTCTATTTGAGGGGCTATTTTTTGAATTCTTCCTTGTTGAATGAGTACATCACCTTGTATTTGCTCCCCCTCATTAACAATGATGGTATTTTTGATGATATAGTTGCTCATTCCAATTAGTTTTCAAGATGTATTGTAAAGTAAACAAAGTTGGCATTTACTTTATTGACATTATTCAAAAGTAATTCTGTTGTATTTGGATTTTTCAAGTTGGAGAGTCCGTAAGAAAATTTAATTTCTGGGGAAATGGTGACATATCTTAAATAAAAACTCAACCCTAATCCAAATTCATATCCTAAGTCGGTTCCATTTAATAAGGCTTTGTAAGCATCTCCCAATCCACTAGTTGCTACTTTGGAACTGGATAAATCAAAATCGGCTTTGCCGCCTGCAAAAACATAATGACGCATTAAGTTGCGAAAGTGAAATGCATTATAACGATCAGATTGCATTTTTAACGCTAAGGGTAAACTAATCACAGTAGAAGGGATATCAATAGAATCTCGAATTGAATTTTTAGTGAATCCAATATTTTTAGAACCTCCAATAAGCAGCATAGGGTTTGCTCTTAGTAAAAAGTGGTCTGATAATTTTAAGGTTCCTGTTAAACCCAAATTTAAATTTTTACTATTAACCGAATTCAAAAGATTGGCGATATTACTGGAATTAGGGCCAAAGAAGGCATTGCGCTCTAGGTTCAAATGATTGTATCCCATACCAATACTAATACCTAAATAATAAGGCATATCATCGTGTTCGGGTTGAAATGTTTCACCACGTTGTGCTTCTAGAGAAAATGCGGCGAAGAGGCAACCGCAAATAATTACAATTTGTTTCCGCAATAAATACTGCATATGCCTAAACTTAATTTTTGTTGTTGTGTATTTTTGAATCCTGCTTTTTCTAAGATACTTAAAAAAGCTTTTCCTTCAGGAAATGCAATGACACTTTCGTTTAAATAAGCGTAAGCGGCCTTGTTTCCTGAAAATATTTTACCAATGGTGGGGGTCACCCATTTCATATAAAAGTTATAAATGGGTTTAAACCAAAAACTACTAGGTTGGGAAAACTCCAAAATCACCAATTTACTGCCAGGAGTTAAAACCCTATAAATTTCGCTCAGCCCTTTTTCCAAATCAGCAAAATTACGAACTCCAAAAGCTACCATCGCTCCATCAAAATGTGCATCAGCAAAGGGAATAGCAGTACTGTCGCCTTGCGATAATTGGATACTATTAGCAAGTCCTTTGTGGGCAATTTTGATACGGCCATATTGCATCATTCCTTCCGAAATATCAATACCAGTGATTTTAGCCGGATGGATTAATTTATGAGCCATTAAAGCCATATCAGCAGTTCCTGTAGCAATATCTAATAAATGTTGAGGAGGCTTACTTTTGAAGTGGGAAATTGCTTTTTTACGCCATCCTTGGTCAACCCCAAGACTTAAAAAACGGTTCAAAAAGTCGTAGCGTTGGGCGATGGAATCAAACATAGTAGCCACTTGTTCCTTTTTGGAGGCATCACTTTTGTCATAGGGAACAATATGGTCATGGGCGTACTCACTCATACTGCAAATATATTGAAAATGTGGGTGCTTTTGAAGGATATCGAGTTCTTAACAATTACTTTTATCTTCGTATTCAATGAAGGCAAGGATATATAAATCAACAGGTAGCTGGTACTCCATTAAATCGGAGGAGGGAGTGTTTTATCAAGCCCGTATTAAGGGCGCGATAAAGTTAGACAATATCACTTCAACGAACCCCATTGCAGTGGGTGATTGGGTCAATTTTGAGCTGGAGGATGAAGAAAAAAAATCAGCTATGATTCACTCTATTTTAGATAGAGATAATTATGTAGCAAGACAATCTCCGCATAATAAAAGACAACAACATATTATTGCTTCTAATATGGACCAGTCTATTTTACTAGCGACTTTAAAGTCTCCCAAAACATCAGCTGGATTTTTAGATCGTTTTTTAATTTCCTGTGAAGCTTTTCATATTCCTGCAATTATTGTTTTTAATAAATCGGACATCTATGGTCCTAAGGAAATGGAAGCATTTGATGCATTTAAAAAGAGATATGAAACAATTGGATACCAAGTTTTTCTTATTAGTATAGAAAAGAAAGAAGGGTTAGCGCCGTTACAATTATTATTACAAAAAAAAACGACATTGGTGAGTGGGCATAGTGGAGTTGGAAAATCTTCTTTCATCAATTTTATATTTCCTAATTTAGAAGTGACCACGCAGGAAGTAAGTGGTTGGAGTGGAAAGGGGATGCATACTACTACTTTTGCACAAATGTATGATTTGCCCGAAGGGGGCTCTGTGATTGATACTCCGGGGATGCGTGAATTAGGATTAGTAAATTTAGAGAAGGAAGAATTAGCGCAATATTTTCCGGAAATGAGAAAAAAAATGAGTGGTTGTCAGTTTCATGATTGCCAACATATTAATGAACCAGGTTGTGCAGTGAAAGCGGCCGTTGAAAAAGGGATTATTAGTGAAGAACGTTTTTTTAGCTATGTAGATTTATGGCATGGCATTGAAAATCACAAATACTAAAGTAAATTACAAGTTCTAAACAAAATCACAAGAAAAAAATATCGCCTTCGCAAAAAATTCTAAAAAAATTATTTAGTAGGCGCTTCATTATAAGGCGCTAACCAAGAAGCATATTTTACATAGTTATGTGAGATCCTATTAATTTCCCCTTCAATCAAATCTTGAGAAACCGTTTTTACTTTTTTAGCAGGCACGCCAGCATAAATACTTCCTTCTTCCACAATAGTTCCTTCTAACACCACGGCTCCTGCTGCAATAATAGAATTAGAATGAACCACACATCCATCCATCACAATACTTCCCATTCCAATAAGTACATTATCGTGAATCGTACAGCCATGGACCATCGCATTGTGGCCTATGGAAACATGATTGCCAATGGTGGTGGGATGTTTTAAATAAGTGCAATGAATCACTGCACCATCCTGCACATTAACGTGATGTCCCATCTTAATAAAATGAACATCGCCTCTTATAACTGCATTGAACCAAACGGAACAATCGTCCCCCATTTGAACGTCTCCAATGATAGTTGCATTGGGGGCTACGAAACAATTTTGACCAAATTGTGGATCTTTGCCTTGAACAGGTAGTATGGTTGCCATAAAAATGCGACTTTTGTACTGCAATTTACAAGTAATGGCAACACTAAACAACAGACAACTTTTTTTTCAACACCTAGCACAAACCTCTCCTGTGCCCATTGGGATAGAAGTAGCGAGTTCAAAAGGGATTCATATTACAGATGTGGCTGGAAAATCTTATGTAGATATGATATCCGGATTTAGTGTTTGTAATATTGGTCATAGTCATCCAGCAGTGATTGCTGCTATCAAAGAACAGATAGAAAAGTACATGCATGTGATTGTGTATGGTGAATTTATACAAAGCCCGCAAGTGCAATATGCGCAATTGTTAACACAATCACTTCCTCCTTATTTACAATCAGTTTATTTTACCAATAGTGGCGCCGAGGCTACCGAAGGCGCTATGAAATTAGCAAAGCGAATTACGAAACGAAGTAAAATTGTTTCTTTTAAAGGAGCTTATCATGGAAGTACACAAGGGGCATTAAGTATTATGGGGGATGAATATTTTAAAAATGCATTTCGTCCTTTGTTGCCTGATACTCTACAATTGAAATATAATGACCTAACCGATATTCATTTGATTGACAATACAGTTGCATGTGTTTTTGTAGAATTAGTGCAAGCTGAAACAGGCGTTACTCCTGCTCAAAAAGATTGGGTGCAAGCCTTGCAAAAAAAGTGCAAAGAACATTGCATTTTATTTATTGTAGATGAAATCCAATCTGGTTTTGGCAGAACAGGTACTTTATTTGCTTTTGAGCAGTATGATATTCAACCTGATATAATATTAGTAGGAAAAGCGTTGGGCGGAGGTTTGCCTTTAGGTGCTTTTATTACGGATCCAAGAATGATGGCGACTTTAACGTATAGCCCTGTATTAGGCCATATCACCACTTTTGGTGGAAATCCAGTTTCTTGCGCAGCAGGAAAAGCCGCTTTTGAAGTATTGCAAAAAGAAAATTGGATACAAGAAGTAGCTGCGAAGGAAGCGATACTGCTACAACATATGAATCACCCTTTGATCTTAAATAGACAACATAAAGGATTGTGGATGTCATTGCAATTTGAATCAGTAGACCTCACTAAAAAAATTGCTGCACAATGTGTTTTGAATGGAGTGATTACAGATTGGTTTTTATTTAGCGAGGATCGTATTCGCATCGCTCCACCATTATGTATCTCAGAAACTGAATTAATAGATGCCATCGAGAAAATAAAACTCAGTATTGATCAAGTAGTCGGCTAATAATTTTCTAGCTAACCAAAGTTAACAATTGCCCGTACGACAATATTGTTTGTATAAAGCTTCATACACCGGAATCACATGGTGAATGTCAAATAATTTAGCTTGTGCAATCGCATTGTGTTTAAATTCCTTCAATAAGGCTTCGTCTTTTAATAAAGCAATGGCATGCTGACTCATGTTTTCTACATCACCTACTGGCGCTGTATATCCAGTTTTGCCATGAATATTAATTTCTCCTAATCCACCTGCGTCAGAACTTATTACCACCGATCCTGCAGCCATGGCTTCTAAAGCTGCTAAACCAAAACTTTCATATTCAGAAGGTAAAATAAATAAATCGCTCACTGCTAAAATTTCTTCCATTTGCTCCTGCTTGCCTAAAAAACGAACATCATTTTCAATTCCAAACTGTCTAGCTAGGTCTTCTGCAACAGGACGCTCTGGACCATCACCCACCATTAATAATTTAGCAGGTAATGCTTTATGAATATTATTAAAAATTGCCATCACATCATCGATGCGTTTTATTTTTCTAAAATTGGAAGCGTGAATAATAATTTTTTCCTGATGAGGCGCAATCACTTGTCTAAATGCGGCCACAGGTTTTTTATTATATCTACTTACATCTACAAAGTTGTTGATGACCTGAATTTCTTTTTTAATTTCAAAGTGCTTTAATGTTTCTGCTTTTAAATTTTCAGAAACAGCTGTAATCGCATCGCTCTCATTTATAGAAAATGTAACGACAGGTTCATAGGTTTTATCTCGACCTACTAAAGTAATATCAGTTCCATGTAAAGTGGTAATCACGGGAACGGATCTTCCTGTTTTTTGTTTCACAATTTGTTTCGCGGTATAAGCAGCAGAAGCATGAGGTATTGCATAATGCGCATGAATTAAATCCAAATCGTGATTTAAAATCACATCCACCATAGTACTTGCTAATGCCAATTCATAAGGAGGGTAATCAAATAATGGATAAGTAGGAACCCTTACTTCATGATAAAAAATATTGGCATGAAATCCATTTAATCGAACAGGCTGCTGGTAGGTAATAAAATGCACTTCATGTCCTTTTTCGGCAAGGGCTTTACCTAATTCGGTGGCTAATACGCCACTCCCGCCAAAAGTAGGGTAACAAACAATTCCAATCTTCATTTTAGTGCTATTGTATGTGCAAATAACAACTAAATATTCAATAAAGTTTATTTATATTTAATAATTATTTGAACTTAAAATATCACATCATGCGTCGTATTCTATTTATTCTTTTTTGTGCTCCTTTTTTACTTCAGGCACAATCTAACAAAGACAGTGTATATATTAAAAAAATTGCAGATGAGATCATGAGCAATGGAAAGGCTTACGATTTACTTAGGCAGTTAACGAAACAAATTGGAGGTCGTTTAGCGGGTTCTCCTCAACAACAAAATGCAGCCATTTGGGGGAAGAGAAGTATGGAAGCGATGAATGCTGATAAAGTATATATGCAACCCTGCAAAACACCCAGTTGGCAAAGAGGGGGCAAGGATTTTGCTGCAGTCGTTGGCGTAAATGGGAAAGCGGTGAATCAACCCTTAGCAGCCTTAGCTTTAGGAAATTCATTAGGAAGTAATGGTTTGATTGAAGGTGAATTATTGGCCGTTGCAAATTTTGATGAGCTGGAAGCACGTAAGGATGAAATCAAAGGAAAAATTGTGTATTTCCATAGCATGTTTGATCCTACTATTATTCAAACTTTTGGGGCTTATGGAAAATCGGGAGTATATCGTGGTACCGGTGCTAGCCGCGCTGCTAAGTATGGTGCGATTGGTGTGATGATTCATTCTTTGAGTAGTGCTCCTGATAATGCACCTCATACAGGTGCTATGAATTATGATAATAATTTTCCAAAAATTCCGGCAGTGGCTTTAGGACCTAATGATGCTAAGGAATTATATGCGCGCGCAAAAAAAGGAACTATTAGAGTACAAATGCAAACCTATGGTTATTTTTTACCAGATGCAGATGAAAATAATGTTGTTGCTGAAATAAAAGGTTCTGAATTCCCCAATGAAATTATTACTATTGGTGGTCACTTAGATAGTTGGGATGTGAATGAAGGGGCGCATGATGATGGCGCAGGTATTGTTCAAACCATGGAATTATTAAGAACGTTCAAAGCGTTAAATTATGTTCCTAAACACACCATTCGTTTTGTATTATTTGCGAATGAAGAAAATGGCGGAAAAGGGGGCGCTAAATATGCAGAACTTGCAAAATTAAATAATGAAAAACATGTTTTTGCTTTAGAAAGTGATGCGGGTGGTTTCACTCCTCGCACTTTAGGAATTACATGTTCTCCTGCGCAATTAACTCGCTTTCAAACTTGGACTCCATTATTAAAACCTTATGGCACCGAAATTACAGCAGGGGGTGGTGGTGCAGATATTGGCCCTTTAAAAACAGTTGATACCAATGTGGTTTTATCAGGTTTGTCTCCAGATAGTCAACGTTATTTTGATTTACATCATGCTAAAACAGACGTGTTTGAAAATGTAAACAAGAGAGAATTATTATTAGGTGCCGTGAATATGGCAGCATTAGTTTATTTAGTTGATCAATACGGCGTGAGGTAGGAATATATCATCCCTTTCTTTAAATCTAAGGGATAATATATTCCTCTCTTATGATTTTTTCAAGGCCACCCATAAACGGTGGCCTTGATTAAGTTTCTTGCCCTTTATAAAACATAAGGGCTAGATTCTTACTTCTCTTATGATTTTTTCTCTTATGATTTTTCCCAATAAAAAAGCCCTTGATTAAATCTAAGGGCTTTTTTATTGATTGCTAATATGAATTTGTATTTTATCGAGACAAGTTCATAGAACGTTCTTTATACAAAGTTCTGAAGTAAGGGTCGCGTAAATCCTTGATGAATCGGATGGCTTCTCCTGTACTTTTCATTTCTGGTCCTAATTCTTTATTCACTCCTGGAAATTTATCAAAACTAAACACAGGCTCTTTAATAGCATAACCGTCTAGTTTTTTCTTCATCGTGAAGTCGGTCAACTTCGCTGCGCCTAACATAATTTTAGTCGCAATATTTAAGTAAGGTATTTGATATGCTTTTGCAATGAAAGGAGTGGTACGGGAAGCTCTTGGATTAGCTTCAATCACAAACACTTTACCATCTTTAATGGCAAACTGAATATTAATCAATCCTTTGATATTTAAAGCTCTTGCAATTTTCTCACTATAAAATTCCATAGTTTCTACAATCAATGGAGTAAGGTTAAATGCAGGTAGGACCGCATTACTATCACCACTATGTATTCCCGCTGGTTCAATATGTTCCATCACACCCATGATGTGAAAAGTTTCTCCATCAAAAATGGCATCTACTTCTGCTTCTTGACAACGATCTAAAAAATGATCAATCAAAATTTTATTATCAGGGATATGTTTTAAGATTCCTACTACTGCAGTTTCTACTTCTGCATCATTAATAACAATACGCATTCTTTGTCCACCAATGACATAACTAGGACGCACCAAAACAGGATAGCCTACTTTATTCGCTACATCAATGGCTTCTTCGGCTGTGTAAGCTGTTCCGTAATCGGGATAAGGAATCTTTAATTCTTTTAATAAATCACTAAAGCGACCACGATCTTCCGCGATGTCTAGACTATCAAAGGAAGTACCTATAATTTTTACACCTCTTTCGGTTAAACGTTTAGCTAATTTTAAAGCAGTTTGTCCACCTAATTGTACAATGACTCCTTCGGGTTGTTCTAATTCGATGATTTCCCATAAGTGCTCCCAAAATACAGGCTCGAAATATAATTTATCAGCCATGTCAAAATCGGTAGAAACAGTTTCAGGATTGCAATTCACCATGATGGCTTCATAACCTGCTTCCTTGACTGCTAATAATCCGTGAACACAACAATAATCAAATTCAATACCTTGTCCAATTCTATTGGGACCGCTACCTAATACAATAATTTTTTTTCTGGAAGAGCGAATAGATTCGTTGGATGATAAAGAGTGGCTCATAGGTATAAAATTGGGCAAAAATACATCAGCGAAATCATTTCTACGAATTTTTAGCCAATGGTTTTCCACGAATAGTCATTATCGTACCCCACAAAGCTCATCCCAGCGTGTTGTATAGCGTTTACTACGTCTTTCGCTACGCATTTTCCAGTTTTTGTGTGTCCCACTGGTTCCGAATTTGAGGATATCATCCCTGTAAGCCGCATTCATATTATCTATTACATTCATTAGCTTTTTTCGTTTTTGGTCGGCAGGCGGCACAAATAAGTTGGTTTGGAGCGCGCTGTCCGGTACAAAATCACTTAAAATCACCCCGGCCTTTTTATAAATATCGCCTTCCTCAAACAAACTTTTCCCCAAGGCCACGACAGCTTTGATAATATCTGGGGTTAGGTGGGTGGGGTTGTCCAATTTTACATAGCCACTTACTTGTCGGCCTCGATGATAATAAGTGGCATCTAAATTCACGGGGGCTTTTTTTAATAAAAAAACAGCTACTCCATAAGCTGCACTATGTTGTCTTCTTAGTTTTTCACTGGCCCTAGTGGCATAAGTAGCCAAGGCTTCTTCTATTTCCTGCCATTGGGTTACTTCGCGTCCAAACATACGTGTCGTAGCAATCATTTTTTTTTCGGTTCGAGGGGCTTGCATGGAGTGACTTTTCATGCCTTTTAATTCTCGTATTAATCGCATGCCAACGATGCCTCCTAAAAAACGTTTCCCCCAACTCAGATCTTTAATACTTAATTGATAGGCGTTGTGTATGCCATAGGTTTTTAATTTTTCACTATAACTATATCCAATGCCCCATACATCTTCGATAGGTGTTTTTTGTAAAGCAGCTTGTATGGTTTTAGTATCATGTAAAATCACTACACATCCAGTGAGTAATTTATTTTTTTTCGCTAATCTATTCGCGACTTTACTTAATACTTTATTAGGACCTACACCAATAGATACTGAAATACCTGTCCAGGTTTCAATTTTTTTTTTGATGTTAGTGCAGTAGTGATGTAATTGATTCAAGGGCACATGATCTAAATCTAAAAAAGCTTCATCTACCGAATATACTTCTACACAGCCCGGTGGCACTAGCTGTCGCATGGTTTCCATGACACGCCAACTTAGGTCGCCGTATAAATGATAGTTGGAAGAAAAAGCATGCACTTTATTTTTTTCAATGAGTTCTTTGGCTTGGAAATAAGGGACGGCCATAGAAATGCCTAGCTGTTTTGCTTCATCCGAACGCGACACAATACAACCATCATTATTACTCAACACCACTACGGGCGCATTTTTTAATTGAGGTTGAAAAAGTCGTTCGCAGGAACAATAAAAACTATTGCAGTCAACAATCGCTTGCATCTTTATACAGTATGAATCACGAACGTAACCACTCCCCAAGTACTATATTCGCCCATTTGTTCTATTTGAATGGCGCCGTATCTTTTATTTTCGGGTAGTAAACTAATGCTATGTTCTTGTATTTGTAAACGACGAACAAGAAGTTCTCCATTGAGTACCGCCACCACCACTTTTCCTGAACTCGCTTGAATGCTTCTGTCTACAATTAAAATATCTCCTACATGAATGCCTGCTCCTAGCATCGCATCACTGTTAACTCGAAAGAAAAAAGTAGCGGGCTTATTGCGAATGAGTTGTTCATTTAAATCAATTCCTCGATCCATAAAGTCGTCCGAAGCAGCCCCAAAACCTGTAGCGTTGGCTTGTATAATTTGGCTGGATTCAAATTTTTTGGCTCCGGTATAGGTGGCGTGATGTTCCTCTAAAATATCCATATTACTAAATTTATTAGCAATATTAACTAAATATTTTAGTATTTAATACATTAATTTACCCCCTTTTTTCAACGTATTTATACCTTTTTTAAGGGGTAGGACGGTTGGCGCAGCTTATTGGGCCCAGTTGATGGTGAGGGTCCAATCATTGCCGGAACCTACTTTATATTGTTGGGCAAAACTGCCTTGGTTGAGTGCCACCGAAACATTCATGAGGCTATTTAAATAAGCGAGTGGTTTTCCCATTGGAACGGCACCAAAAGTATTTTCAAAAGGCATAGTTCCTTGGTACACTAATTTTTGTTGATGATAAATACGTACCATTAATTTATTGGCAGCATGCGGGATGAGTAGAAAATTTTTCCAAAGAGAAGCTTCCATATTACTCCAAAGGTTTCCATATTGAATATCTAAAATAGAAATGGTTCCTTTTAAAGTTTGATTTTGTAAAACTGCTTTTTGAAAAGGAATAGATTGAATAGAAGTAGAAACGGCGCTGCCCACTTGATCGTATCGAATGGTGTGCGACGCTAAACGTGCCGCGGTATAGGCATACACATCACGTCCATGAAAAGTATAAGACGCTCCTGAATTTTTTCTTCGATTGGTGACTTCATCAATTTCTCTCAAAGAGTCAATACCTAATGATAGAGCAATTAGAGTAAGTGTTCCATTATCGGGCGTCACAATGTAGTGACCTGTTTTAGTTTTAGCTACCACCGATTTTCTTTGCGTGCCCACTCCTGGATCTACTACCGATACAAATACAGTACCCGCGGGCCAATAGGCAACGGTTTGATCTAATCGATACGCTGCTTCCCAAATATTATAAGCAGGAATGTCATGCGTTAAATCGTATAATTTTAGGTTCATATCAACACTACTCGCTACGCCTTTCATAGCAGACACCGCACCATCCTTGGTTCCAAAGTCGGTTTGAAAAACAACAATACCATTTTGTGCTACTGCGGTGATCGCTGTTAATAAAAAAAAAGCACAGCCCGTAATTATTTTTTTCATATTCGTTTTATTTTAAATACTCGTACATAAATAGCTTTATTCCTGTCTCCTGAAAACGTCGTCACTCATAAACTATTTATTTACTCTTTTATTTTAAATACTCGTACATTAAAAAAGCCTTCACGAGTGAACGAGAAGGCTTTAAAGTTATTCAAATAAATGTGTTCGTTAAAATCTAAAAGCAAGTTTGGTAAATATTCTTAAACCATTGTAGCCCATTTGAACGCCATCCCAAGGTCCACCTGTTTCGTTATCACCTGCCCACCATTTTGCTTGCGGAACAACGGCGAAGTCAGGGTGTACATTGAAGATATTGTCGGCACCCAAAATCCAAGATGTTTTTTTGCTCAATTGAATATTGGCATAAATATCGGTAGTGAATTTACCTGAGTAATTAAATATTTCAGGAGTAAATTTAGTATCATCCACATCTAATGGAACTTGTGGATCAATACCATCACCATTGTATCCAAATCCAGTTAAGGCTAAATTACCAAAGTAAGTGATACGTGTGCCTAGGCTTACTTTGTTTTTAGTGTAATCAAAGCTGAAAGAGAATTTAGATTTTGGAGCAGAAGCTTTTAAGAAATATTTTTCACGATCATTAAAGAAAGTGTTCGCGTTATAATCGTTGGTGTTTAATGCGGCAGGAACATGCACTTCATCAATGGTGATACTTTGGAAGTTACCCACTAATAAAAACTTGAACTTTTCTGTAGCAGAAATCTTTTTTTGATAGTCTAATACAATGTCAACCCCAGAATTGGTCGTGTTTACAGCGTTTGCAAAAAACTGAGCAGTAGCGACACCTAAAGCATTTAATTTAGCAGTTAATGCTGCAGGTAAAGTAGCATCGCTTGCGCTAAACAAGCCAGATAATACCACACGATCTTTCATTTTAATACTATATCCATCTACGGTTACAGTGAATCCTTTAGCAGGTTTCCATGAAAAACCTACGCTACTATTAATGGAAGTTTCTTGTTTTAAAGAAGGGATGCCGGCTAGTTTAGTAACAGGATCGTCATTATTAGAAACTCTTGATTGAACTAATTGTCCTTGAGAAAAAGAAGTAAGTGTGTTACTGAAATATTTTTGTTGTAAGGAAGGTGCACGATAGCCAGTACTAAAAGATCCTCTTAAATTAAAGTTATCAGTCACTTTTAATCTAGCAGAAGTTTTAAAAGTAGCCACCGATCCAAAATCAGAATAATTTTCGGCACGAACTGCTCCAGTTAACAACAAGGCTTCGGTAGGAGTGTATTCCAAATCGGTATATAAACCTGTAACAATTCTGTTCGCTGTGACTTTATCATCTGGGCTAAATCCAGGAAATCCTTGGGATCCAGGAGCTTGCTGTAATCCGTAAGAATTAGGGAAAGCTTTATAAGAAGCAATCTCGCCTTTGAAAATACTGTATTGTTCAAATCGCATCTCAGCACCATAAGAAACTTTGACACCGCCCTGATTGACTCTTCCAAATTGTTTGGATAAATCAAGGTTAGTAGTGTTTTGTAAAAAATTAAATCCACCATCATCAAAATGTGTTTGACTTACATTCCCAATATTAGAAGCGTTAAAAGTGCCGTCTCCAAAATAATGGAAATTGTTATTTCCTATAGCATTGCTAAAATCCCAATCCCATCCATTTTTACTAGTTTTAGAAAAACCAGTTACGAATGAAAGGTCATGTATTTGAGCTTGGATATGAGGGTTGTAGCTAGTGTCGCCCGATCCTGAAGCAAACATGATACTTGGAACATAAATAAGTTGGCCTTTGCTGTTTACTGGAAAGCGGGTGGGTTTCGCTGACCAATTTCGAGTGTAAGCGTAGGCGTCTGAATTTTTGTTATTAATACTTCCAAAAGCATAAAATTTAATATCATCTCCTAATGGTAATTCCATATTAAACATAGCACCTATTGTTTTTACAGAGCCATCTCCAAAACCTTGTCTCCAAGTATTGGTAGGTAAGCCATCTTTATCTGCAATGTCTGAAGATGCGGCTTGACGGAAAGTTTTTCCTTGATCTAAAACATCCAATGACAAATTAATAAATCCACCTTTTTTACCAAGATCAAATCCGCGATTCATTGAAATGGATTTCGTTACACCATCAATTGCGCCATCATACAAATAATCATGATTGTCTTTGAATTGAGTCGTATTGAATTTTTTATCATAATAACCGGCCAAGCCAGCAGTGATATTCCATTCGTTGGTGTTTTTTCTTAACACAATATTCATAACACCTGCAATCGCATCAGATCCATATTGTGCAGAAGCGCCATCTCTTAAAATTTCAATTCTATCTACTGCAGATTGTGGAAATCCATTTAAGTCCACTCCTGAATTACCACGACCTCTAGTTCCAAATAAACCTACTAAAGCTGTGCTATGTCTGCGTTTCCCGTTTACTAAAACCAAAGTTTGGTCAGGTCCTAAGCCACGTAAGGTACCAATATCAATATGATCCGCGCCATCGGCACCTGATTGTTTATTATAATTAAAAGAAGGTGCTGCGTAATTTAAAGTAGAAGTTAAATCCATGCGTGCGGTATTCATTCCCACATCGTTTAATTTAATCACATCTACTGGAACAGGCGATTCGGTTTTCACCCTACCATTTCCTCTGCTACCCACTAAAATGACATCTTGTAAATCGTTGGTGCTTGCAGATAAAATAACATTCAAATTACCGCCTGTAAATTTGACCACTTTATTATCAAATCCAACAAAACTAAATTCAATCAATTCGTTCAATGTTGCGTTGACACTAAAGCTTCCGTTTTTACCAGAAGCGGCAAGTGCTTTACTAGATAAAGCTTTTACAGTAACACCTTCTAGCGCATTTCCTTTATTGTCGAAAATAGTTCCTTTTGCAGTTTGTTTTTGTGCAAAAGTAGTCATGGATAATAAGGTTAATACGAGGCTAAAAGGGAGGATTAACTTTTTAAACATAAGGGGTTAGTTTTACTTAAAATTAAAGCTTTTTTAAACTGTAGGGTTTAAATAGGATAATTTATTTGCTTTTATTTCGTTCTTTAAAGGTAATTTTAAGCCCATGGAGGATATTGTAAAACATATACACAATCTATATATTTCCTATCACGGGAAAGATTGGGATCAAATTCATAAGATTCCTCAAAGTGGGGGTGACCGTGTTTATTATAGAATCATTCAAGGAAACCAGTCTTGGATGGCTACTTATAGTTTGAATATAAGAGAGAGCGATACCTTCATTTACTTCGCAGATCATTTTAAAAGTAAAGGATTGCCAGTTCCTAAAGTATTGGCAATGAATGATGCTAAAACTGTTTACTTGCAGGAAGACTTAGGGGCCACTTCATTATTAGATGTATTAGAAAAAGAAGGCAAGACAGATCATGTGTTCACTTTATTTCAAAAAAGCTTATCAGCGTTAGCAAAATTACAAGTGCAAGGTGGGGAGGGTTTAGATTACTCTAAGTGCTTAACTTCTAAAGTATTTGGAAAACATTCCATACTAACTGACTTACTATATTATAAGTACTATTTCTTAGACACTTTACAATACCCTTACGATAAACAAGCATTAATTGATGAATTTGAATGGCTAAGTGATGAATTAGCTTCCAATGAATTGAACCATTTTATGTTTCGTGATTTCCAAAGCCGAAATATTATTGTAGCTAAGGACGAAGTTTTTTTCATCGATTTCCAAGGAGGAATGCAAGGCGGTTTGACTTATGATGTAGCTTCTTTATTGTGGCAAGCAAAGGCTGAACTTTCTCAAGAGTGGAAGGAAAAATTATTGAATTACTATATTGAAGAAGTTCAAAAATTAATTCCTACCCCATTAAATATACCAGCACTTAAAAAACAGTATCAAGGTTTTGTTTTATTAAGATTATTACAAGTTATGGGTGCTTATGGATTTAGAGGTTTGTTTGAGCGCAAAGCTCATTTTTTAACGAGTATTCCTTTGGGCTTAAATAATATCAAAAACTTTTTAGCACATCATGCCATTGATGCAAAGACACCCGTATTCGCATCCATCTTAAAATGGATGGTGACGGACGAAGTAGTAGGGCGATTTACACCCCCTAAGGCAACTGACGAAACGCCTTTAGTGATTACCATTCACAGTTTTAGTTATAAAAAAGGAATCCCTAAAGATGCTTCCGATAATGGTGGTGGATTTGTTTTTGATATGCGTGGTATTTTAAATCCAGGAAGGTTTGATGATTATAAAAAATTATCAGGTTTAGATAAGCCAGTGCAAGATTTTTTAGAACAAAGAACCAAGATGAATGTATTTTTAAATAGTGTGTGGGACTTAGTAGATATTACAGTGGAGAATTATTTAGAAAGAGGATTTGAATCCTTGCATATTAACTTTGGATGTACTGGTGGACAACATAGAAGTGTATTTGCGGCAGAACAAACTGCAAGACATCTTAAAAACAAGTACAAAGTGAAAACTATTTTATTGCATACGAACCAAGAAAATTGGGTTAAATAATTTGTGTATGCGTGCCATGATTTTAGCTGCAGGTTTAGGTACTAGGTTGAAACCCTTCACCGATCATCATCCCAAAGCATTAGCGGTGGTGAATGATAAATCTTTATTACAAAGAAATATTGAATATTTACAACATGCAGGCATCCAAGAAGTCATTGTAAATGTGCATCATTTTAGCGATCAAATAATACAAGCCATTACGAATGCAAGTGGTTGGGGAGCGAATGTGACCATTTCAGATGAAACCAATGAAGTGTTAGAAACAGGAGGAGGAGTTTTAAAAGCAGCAACTTATTTTGCAAATGAAAAGAATTGGTTGGTCATGAATGCCGACATACTTACTAATATGAATTTAGCATCATTGATTCAAGCGGATCAAATAAATTCAGCAGCAACGAATCATTATATTGCTACACTAGCAGTAACTAGTAGAACATCTAGTCGTAATTTATTATTTAATGATGCAGGTCATCTAGTAGGTTGGAAAAATAACACAACGGGCGAAGAAAAATGGGTCAATCAAAGTGCCTCAACTCAACCCTATACTGCCAAAGCTTTTAGCGGAATTCAAATAATACATCAAGCATTTTATAAAGCCCTTGCATTCACGGGTAAATTTTCGCTCATTGATGCTTACTTACAAATAGCTGCTACGCATACCATTGGTTGCTATGATCATAGCGATAGCATTTTATTAGATGTTGGAAAGCCGGAGAGTTTAGAAAAAGCAGCTACTTTGTTTGCGTAATTTGCATCATTTTTTTGAACTCTTTTATTATTTACACTTTGATGTAAATTTTCTTCTTATCTAAAATATAGGCTAGTAAACCCATAAATGCAATCATGCATAAAGCATACAGCAATGATCCAATGCGTAAATCGGTTGCGATATTTTTACAAACATGTTCGTAAAACCAGGGTAGGGCTGAAGTGTATACTTTTTCTCCTTTTTCATCTACATGATCTACCCATCTTAATAAAGCCAATACTCTTGGTAAAAATCCACTGAGCACAAAAATGAAAAGTGGATTCTTGCCAAACACATCAAAGAATTGACTCCATCTTCCTTTGGCTTCTTTAAATTCTAATAAGTAAATAAACATGCCCAATGTAATCATGGCTAAACCGGTAGTATAAAACACATAACTACTTGTCCATATTTTTTTATTAATAGGGAAACTAAAATCCCAGATGTATCCAACAAGTACTAATACCACTCCTGTTAACAATAATTGCGCTAACATGTCAAAGTTTTTTCCTTTGAGTTGTATATACTCGCCTACTAAATATCCAAATATTACTTGCACAATGGCAGGCAAAGTGCTAGTAAGTCCTTCTGGATCAAAAGGCACTCCTTCTCCTTTATAAATATGAGTGAGTCCTAAAATTTGTTGATCCATGGCGTTGCCAAAGTATCCGGATAAACTATACATATGTCCTGGCACGCCTAGTGAAAAAGTGAGTACCCAGTAAATCACTAATATCATCATTCCTATAAATAAAGCCATTCGAGATTTTCCATAATAAATAATAACGGATGCAAAAAAGTAACACAATGCAATTCGTTGAAGTACTCCTAATATGCGCACATTCTCCCAAGGTTTCCAAACTAATACATCTTCCGAAAATTTAACAAAGGGGCTCCAATTTAAAAATAAGCCAATTCCAAAAATCATTATAGTACGTTGGATGACTTTGCCCCAAAAAGCACTATCATTTCCTTGTTGCAACTTAGGCATCACAAAGGACATGGCATTTCCCACGGCAAATAAAAAGAAAGGAAACACTAAATCCGTAGGGGTGCAGCCATGCCAACTGGCATGGGCTAATGGGCTAAAAATATGTCCCCAAGAACCTGGGTTGTTCACTAAAATCATGAGGGCCACGGTGGCACCTCTAAACACATCTAGGGAATAATAGCGTTGTTGCTTCATGACTTAAACTTTTATAAATTACTTCGTAATATATATACTTGTTTTAATATCTTTGTAAGATACAAAATTCAGATGCAAAAAAACATTTTAATCACCGGAGGTGCAGGATTTATTGGTTCCCATGTGATTCGATTAATGGTTACGAAATATCCTGATTATCAAATCTTTAACTTGGATGCATTAACCTATGCAGGTAATTTAGAAAATTTAAAAGATATTGAAGGAGCTTCTAATTATCATTTTGTAAAAGCCAATATTTTAGAAGCAGACGTTCTAAAAGAAATATTTCAAAAACATCACATTACCGACGTCATCCATTTGGCTGCAGAATCTCATGTGGACCGTTCGATTGTTTCACCTTTGGACTTTGTATATACCAATGTGATTGGTACCGTGAATTTATTAAATACAGCGAAGGAATATTGGAAGAACGATTTAAGTTATGAGATAGCACATGATGGATCTTGGGAACAAAAACGTGATCATTTATTTTATCATGTTTCTACCGATGAAGTATATGGTAGCTTAGGCAAAGAAGGATTATTTACCGAAACCACAGCGTATGATCCTAATTCACCTTATTCAGCAAGTAAAGCAGCGAGTGATCATTTTGTGAGAGCATATGGTGAAACTTATCATTTACCTACAGTGATTTCTAATTGTTCTAATAACTACGGGCCTAATCATTTTCCTGAAAAATTAATTCCATTATTTATACATAATATCATTCATAAAAAAGCATTGCCTGTATATGGAGATGGTTTGTATACACGTGATTGGTTGTATGTGAAAGATCATGCACGCGCTATAGATATGGTATTTCATCAAGGTAAACGTGGTGATACTTATAATATTGGTGGCTTTAATGAATGGACTAATATTGATTTAGTAAAATTGATGTGTGCGCAAATGGATGTGAAATTAGGCAGAACGTTAGGCGAAAGCGAAGCGCTTATTACTTATGTGAAAGACCGACCAGGACATGACCGTCGATATGCTATTGATGCGACCAAATTAAATAAAGAATTAGGATGGGCTCCTTCGGTTACCTTTGAGCAAGGTTTAGCAGAAACCATCGATTGGTATTTAAATAATAATGATT
Source organism: Chitinophagaceae bacterium (assembly GCA_947372105.1). Taxonomy (GTDB): domain Bacteria; phylum Bacteroidota; class Bacteroidia; order Chitinophagales; family Chitinophagaceae; genus Sediminibacterium. Next base: position 74,593 of record CANBSH010000001.1, on the reverse strand, counting down.
GGTTAGAACATGTAACAAGTGGTGCTTACCAAACATATTATACTGAAATGTATACGAATCGTTAATCATTGCATATTTAATTAATTTATAAAGAGTCGAATGAGAATTGAGCAGACCCCCCTTCAAGATTGTTTTATAGTGCATGAAAAAGTGCATGGCGATGCTAGAGGTTATTTTATTGAAACCTTTAATCAACGTGATTTTAAAGCAGCCAGTGGATTGGATGTTCAATTTGTGCAAGACAATCAATCCAGATCTTCTAAAGGCGTATTAAGAGGATTGCATATGCAAAGAGGCGCTGCTGCGCAAGCAAAACTAGTAAGAGTGTTGGAGGGGTCTGTTTTAGATATTGCAGTAGATTTACGAAAAGGGTCGCCCAGTTTTGGACAACATTTTGCGATTGAATTAACCTCAGAAAATCGTAAACAATTTTTTGTGCCAGCAGGATTTGCACATGGTTTTGTAGTGTTGAGTGATTCTGCAACCTTCTTTTATAAGGTAGATAAATTTTATGAACCAGGAAACGAAGTAGGGATTATGTATAATGATGCCGATTTAAATATTGATTGGAAATTGGCTACACATGAAATCATATTATCCGAAAAAGATAAAATATTAGGAAGCTTCGCTGAGTATGTAGCGAGTTTATAATGAAATAATAAGTGATATGATTTGAGCACAAAGTGCGAAAACATAAACACAAGTAAAAAAATAAAAAATCAGGTTTATGAAAGGAATCATATTAGCAGGTGGATCAGGTACAAGATTGTATCCAATTACCAAGGGAATCAGCAAACAATTGATGCCTATCTATGATAAGCCCATGATTTATTATCCTTTGTCCGTTTTAATGTTAGCGGGGATTAAAGAAGTTTTAATTATTACCACCCCCGAAGACAATGATCAATTTAAAAGATTATTGGGAGATGGTTCTGAAATAGGATGTAAGTTTAGTTATGCAGTGCAAGCAGTTCCTAATGGGTTGGCACAAGCATTCGTGATTGGTGCCGATTTTATTGGTAAGGACAAAGTGTCTTTGGTTTTAGGTGATAATATTTTTTATGGGGCTGGCTTTAGTAAATTGGTACAATCTTTCAATGACGTGGAAGGGGCTGCTGTGTTTGCGTATGAAGTAAATGATCCGGAGCGTTATGGAGTAGTGGAGTTTGATGACAACAACAATGCTTTGTCATTAGAAGAAAAACCAAAAGCACCTAAGTCCAATTATGCAGTCCCTGGATTGTATTTTTATGATAATCAGGTAGTGGAAATTGCAAAAAATATACCAGCTTCTCCTCGTGGGGAATATGAAATCACAGATGTCAATAAAGTGTATTTAGAACGCAAGCAATTGCAAGTGGGTATTATGAATCGTGGCACAGCTTGGTTAGACACAGGTACTTTTGAGTCCTTAGCAGATGCTTGTGAATTCGTAAGAGTGATTGAAAAGCGCCAAAGTCAGAAAATTGGATGTATAGAAGAAGTGGCTTTTAGAATGGGCTTTATAGATAAGGCTCAATTATTAGTATTGGCGGACAAGTATGCTAAAAGTGGTTACGGAGAATATTTAAGGGGCTTGAAAAAATAATTTTCAGCCTAAAAAGGATAAATTTTAACTTTTTTGAGGTTTTGACTGAACCATTCCCATTTGTTTTTGTTTTTTGGGTATGACCTCTTACACGATTAAAGATTTAGAGACAATTTCAGGTATTAAGGCCCATACTATTCGTATTTGGGAGCAGCGCTATCATTTCTTACAACCTAAGCGTACTGAAACTAATATTCGTACCTATTCAGGGGAGGAGTTAAAGACTATTTTAAACGTTTCACTTTTAAATAAATATGGGTTTAAAATTTCCCATATAGACAAAATGTCCACGGATCAAATTGAAGAAAAAATCCTCAGTTTGAATCAAATGGAAGCTCAAAGAGAGCGTATTGTGAATGGACTTATTAAGGAAATGATTTCCTTAAATATGGCAAATTTTGAAAAATTATTAGATTTAAATATTGCTCAAAAAGGAATAGATAGAACTATTACAGAGGTTATTTTTAATTTCTTGGAAAGAGTGGGTATTCTTTGGGTAACTAATCATATTAATCCTGCGCAAGAGCATTTAGCAACCAATATTTTACGACAAAAAATTATAATGGGGATTGAAAAATTGCCTTCCTTATTACAATATACCAAGAGAGTGGTCTTGTTTATGCCCGAAGGAGAACATCATGAAATTGGATTATTGTATGTCCACTTTTTATTAAAACAACGGGGTATTTTTGTAGATTATCTAGGTGCCAATGTTCCTACAGTGGATTTGAAGTATCTAACCGGAGTAAAAAAGGTGGATTATTTATATTGTCATTTAACGTCTCCAGCAAAAAATTTCAAGGTCAATAAGTTTTTTGAAGGTTTGCAGGATGTAAGTAGCAACATTCCAATTATTCTTTCAGGTCAATTGATTCAAATATACAAAGGAGCGGTTGCTCCCAATATTCATCTAAAGAAGAGTTTAGCCGAGACCATAGATTTTCTTAAATCCATTTAGTTCCTCCATTAAGACTATTTTTTAATTAAAATGTTGAAAATCAATATTTTAAATCAGTAATTCATTTTTGCAACCCCTATTTTTTGCCCATTTTATGCGGGTTCTATTTTTATTTTGTTTAAATAATTTTATAAAATATTAAACAAAAACACGACTTGGTATTATGATTTTGTTTAACTTTATAATCTAAATGTTAAACATTATTATATGTCAAACGCTGAATTTAGTCTATTACTGACCGAAAATGCTGAGTTTTTAAGACCTTTTGCTATCAATCTTACCAAGGATTATGAAGCGGCTAAGGATTTATATCAGGACACTTTATATCGTGCCTTTTCCAATAAGGATAAGTACAATGTAGGTACTAATATTAAAGCATGGTTATATACCATTATGCGTAATATTTTTATCAATGATTATCGTCGTAAGTCAAAACAGTCTTTAGTATTTGATCATAGTCCCAATGATTTCTTAATCAATCAAACCACTAATAAAGTAGTAAATGAAGGAATCAATAATGTAAATTTGAAAGAAGTACATCAAATGATTCATGATTTACCTGAATTATTTAGAACTCCCTTTACTTTGTATTATGAAGGGTATAAGTATAATGAAATTTCTGAAGCATTGAATGAACCATTAGGAACTATTAAAAGTAGAATTCACTTTGCTAGAAAAATTTTAAAACAAAAAATACAACGTTATTAATTCATGATAAAAAATGCTCCTAAAGCTTTTGTGATTGGAGCTGGATTCGCAGGAATTTCAGCGGCTACTTTTTTAGCACAAAAAGGTTGGGACGTTACTATTATAGAAAAAAATACTTTACCAGGGGGAAGAGCACGAAAATTTGAAGTGGATGGTTTTGTTTTTGACATGGGTCCCAGTTGGTATTGGATGCCAGATGTTTTTGAAAAATACTTCGCCTCTTTTGGCAAAAAAGTAAGTGAGTATTATTCCTTACAACGATTAGACCCTTCTTATAGAGTTTACTTTGAAAAAGCTACCTGGGACTTGCCCGCAAATTATGAATCGTTAAAAGATTTATTTGAATCGGTAGAACCAGGTGCAGGAGCTGCGTTGGACTTATTTTTAGCCGAAGCGAAATATAAATATGAAGTAGGCGTAGGTAAATTAGTGTATCAGCCTAGCTTATCTATCACAGAATTTATGGATTTGGATCTATTGAAAGGCGTATTTAAATTGGACGTTTTTCAATCCATGAAAAAACATATAGCTCGTTATTTTAAGCATCCCTATATTCAGTTTTTAATGGAGTTCCCGGTTTTGTTTTTAGGAGCGCTTCCTGAAAATACACCTGCATTATATAGTTTAATGAATTATGCAGATATCAAAGGGGGGACTTGGTATCCTAAATTTGGAATGTACAGTATAGTAGATGGAATGGTGCAAGTGGCCAAGGAATTAGGGGTCAATTTTAAATTAGGAGAGGAAGTAAAGTCTATAGACATTGAAAATGGAGTCGCAAAAAAAATTCACACTAAAGTAACTACGACTGGTATTGAAAATGAATATTCCTTTGATGTTTTAATTGGAGCAGGCGATTACCATCACATTGAAACCGACTTACTACCAGCAAAATATCAATCTTACTCAAAAAAATATTGGGAGAGCAGAGTAATGGCACCAAGTTCTTTATTATTTTACGTAGGGTTGAATAAAAAAATTCCAGGAGTAACACATCACTCCTTATTCTTTGATACGGATTTTGGAGTGCATGGGAAAGAGATTTATGATAACCCACAATGGCCTAGTAATCCATTATTTTATGCAAGTGTTCCTTCTGTAACAGATCCTTCAGTAGCACCAGTGGGTGGTGAAAACTTATTTTTATTAATTCCCATAGCTGCTGGGTTAGAAGGTGATACTGAAGAAGTTAGAGAAAGATATTTTAAGATATTAATAGATAGATTAGAAAAAAAATGGGGTACTAGCATTGGAGATGCCATAGTGTATAAAAGATCTTTCGCGGTGGCCGATTTTAAAAATGACTATCATTCTTTTAAGGGGAATGCCTACGGACTAGCCAATACCTTAATGCAAACTGCAATTTTTAAACCAAGTTGTAGGAGCAAAAAGGTAAAAAACTTATATTACACCGGCCAATTAACAATCCCCGGGCCAGGGGTGCCGCCAAGTTTGATTAGTGGGGAAGTAGTAGCGGATTTGGTCCATAAAAATTATACAACTTAAATTGAATTATGTCAACAGTAAAATTATATGATGAGGTAGCTGCATATAGTAGTAAGTACACTACTTTATTATACAGTTCTAGCTTTTCCTCTGCTATAAAATTATTGCATAAGGATTTGCGTCAACCTATTTTTGATATTTATGGCTTTGTTCGTTTTGCAGATGAAATTGTTGATACTTTTCATGATTACGATAAAGTAGCATTATTCAATCAATTTAAAATTGATACTTATCAAGCTTTGGATCAAAAGATAAGTATGAATCCAATTCTTCATCGTTTTCAACTTACCTATCATAAATATAAAATTGATACTGCTTTATTAGAAGCATTTTTAGTAAGTATGGAAATGGATTTATCTAAACACGAATATGATCAACAAACATATAACGATTACATTTATGGAAGTGCTGAAGTAGTAGGATTAATGTGTTTGTATATATTTTGTGAAGGCAACCAAGAACAATTTGAAGAGTTAAAGCCAGCCGCTCGAAGTTTGGGAGCTGCATTTCAAAAAGTTAATTTTTTAAGAGATATCAAAGCAGACTTTGAAGGGTTAGAACGTATGTATTTCCCTGATTGTGATTTTACGAAGTTCACCCAAGAGGATAAATTACAAATTGAAGAAGATATTCAAAATGATTTTTCAAAAGCGCTACATGGCATTAAGCATTTGCCCTTAAAAGCTCGATTTGGGGTGTATGTGGCTTTTAAATATTACTATTCTTTATTTAAAAAAATAAAGAAAGTACAACCACAATCTATTTTAAAAACAAGAATCAGAATTCCGGATTATGGAAAGCTTTTTATTTTAGCAAAAGCAAGTATTCGTAGTCAATTAAATTTATTTTAAATAAATATAGCATAGTGGAACAAGTCATCTTAGTAGATACTAACGATAGTGAAGTAGGGGTTATGGAAAAAATGGAGGCGCACAAGCAAGCTTTATTGCATCGTGCTTTCAGCGTTTTTTTATTTAACAAGCAAGGTAAAATGTTGCTACAACAACGCGCTTTTTCAAAATATCATAGCCCAGGGCTTTGGACCAACACTTGTTGCAGTCATCCACGTCCAGGCGAGTCTTTAGACCATGCAGTTACAAGAAGATTACAAGAGGAAATGGGTATAGAAGCAACAGTCACTAAGGCTTTTGATTTTATTTATAAAGCCGCTCTTCCCAATGAATTAAGCGAGCACGAATTTGATCATGTTTATATTGGACAATATGATGGAGATGTGACGCCTAATCCTTTGGAAGTAGGTAACTTTGTATATCAATCTATAGAGGAAGTTAAAAGCAATTTAGAAACCTATCCTGATAAATATACAGTATGGTTCCAGATCGCTTTTCCGAAAGTAGCGCAGTGGTATGAATCAAATTTTAATTAACATTAAATAAATATTTATGGATTTTATAATAGTTATGTTATTGACATTTTTAACAATGGAAGGGGTGACTTGGTTGACGCATAAATATGTGATGCATGGTTTTTTGTGGTACTTGCATGAAGATCATCATCAACCTACTGGCCATATTTTAGAAAAAAATGATGCCTTCTTTCTAATTTTTGCTATTCCTAGTATGATGTGTATATTTTATGGCACATTTAACCAAATGCCTTGGTTAGCTGGATTAGGAACTGGGATTGCGATGTATGGCTTTGCTTATTTTGTAGTACATGAAGTGATTATTCATCAAAGAATCAAATGGTTTACGAGGTCCAATATTCGATACATTAAAGTATTGCGTTGGGCGCATAAAATGCATCATAAAAATTTAGGAAAAGAGGATAGTGAAAGTTTTGGCATGCTTTATGTTTCAAAAAAATATTGGGATAAAGTAAGAAGAGACGAGGAATTGCAAAAAAATGGATAATCAACCAACAGATTCAAGTATATCATCCTACAATTATATTATTGCGGGCGCAGGCTGTGCTGGCCTTTCTTTATTGTATCAAATTTTACAAGCACCTACATTAGAAGGTAAAACAATATTGGTCCTTGATCAAAATTTAGAAAAGTCAAATGACCGCACTTGGTGTTTTTGGGAGACTGAAACTAGTTCATTTGAACATTTGGTAAAAAATTCATGGGATAAAATCTCAATTCTAGCTCCTTCCTTCCAGAAGGAACTCACGACTGCACCTTTTACCTATAAAATGATACAAGGGTTAGATTACTATCAATTCATTATTGAGAATGCAAAACAATCTAATAATGTTAGTTGGTTACAGGCCAAAGTGCTCCAAATAGAATCTTCCACTAATGGCGCAATAGTGCAGTATGAAGGGGGGCAAGTCTATGCATCTAAAGTGTTTACGAGTATTCTACCTTTTCAAATGCATGATTTATTGAGTGCACAAAAATATAGTTTACCCCATCCTAACATTCAACCATTTTTATGGCAACATTTTAAAGGGAAGGTGGTAAGATTTGAGAAATCTGTTTTCAAGCCTAACATCGCCAGATTGATGGATTTTAATGTGCCACAAAAAGAGGCTACTGCTTTTATGTATTTACTTCCACTCAATGAAAAAGAAGCATTAGTAGAGTACACTATATTTTCAGAAACTATTTTAGCCAATACAGAATATGATGAAGTGATTGCTGCTTATTTATCAAAAAATTATCCTGATCAATCATTTGAGATTATACATGAGGAAAAAGGGGCCATTCCCATGACGCAATTTGATTTTGCATCCCCTTCGGAAAATATATATGCTATTGGAGCTTTAGGTGCTGCTATTAAAGCCAGTACAGGGTATGCCTTTCAGTTTATTCAACAACAGTCTAAGCACATTGTACATCAATTAGTCAAGAATAAAGACATTTCTACTAAAGTCCATACTTCAAGACATCAATTTTATGATGCAGTGCTGTTGTATATTTTGCAACATCGTAAAATGCAAGGTGCTGTTATTTTTAAAAAAATATTTGAGAAAAACGAAGCTGCTACCGTATTTAAATTTTTATCAAACACGTCTACTTTTTGGGAGGATATTCAAATCATGCGCTCCTTACCAACCAATATATTTTTACCTGCTGCTTTGCATGTCTTATTACGGCGGTAACTATCCCTTTTATTGTTGCTAGTTTTCTTAAGTTTGCACTTCTAGCCTCGTAGTACAATGGATAGTACATGAGTTTCCGAAGCTCCTAATCCAGGTTCGATTCCCGGCGAGGCTACAAAGCTTTCTCGATCATTCGAGAAGGCTTCAATTCCAGTGGCTACCCTTTTATTTTCTTAGTGTAATTTTTATTGAAATTATAGCTCACTGTGAATCTAAAATTTTTGACATTGTTTTGGCTATAGCTATCAATGGTGAAATTACTTCCAGCAGTATACCCGGTATAAGTGGTTAAGCCAAAAGGATCAATGGCAGCAAGGTTTAGGACTAATTGCTTATTCATCAACTTTCTTTGCAAGCTAATCGACATGCTAATATTACTTCTTGTTTTTCCTTGTGGGGAAGCGAAGTTGTTGTATTTATTACTTGCTTCAATCATTGTTAAATTGTTGGGCATGTAGCTGTAATTTAAACCAGCATAGTAGGAGCTGCCATCAATATACTTGTACAATAATTTTTCAATAGGGCTATATTTGTTATAGTTAATACCCGAACTTATATTTAGTTTAAACTTATTGCTCACATTGATACCACTCCAAATGTTAGCATGGTATTCGTCTTGATCCGAAATATTTTGATAAGTAGTTTGTGTTTTTCCCGTGGAAATTAAGGTACGTACCGAACTAAACACATCATTGACCTTATTATAACCATAAGTGGTATTAATATTAAACTTGGGTTGGTTATAACTAAGGTTAAATTCAATATTTTGGGTCAAAGTTGGTTGTATAAATGGATTACCAAAGCGAATATTATAAGCGTCGGTATAATCAATATTAGGATTGAGTTCAGTGATACCTGGACGACGAATAGTTTCTCGATAAGTAAAGCTGGTATTAAATTGTTTGCTAAATTCTTTTCTAATAGTAATGCTAGGTAAAAATCTCCAATAGTCTGCATTAGAATTAGGGATATTGCCTTTGATAAAACGAAAGCGGGTATTCGTATATTCCCCTTGTTCATTGATTGTAATTCTCCATCCTGCTGGTAATATAAATACAATTCCCATGCGTGCCGTTAGTATTCCTTGATAAAAAAAGAAGTCGCTATTTAATAATTCATTAGGGTAAAAACTGCTGTCTAATTTATTTAAGTAATTGGCATTTAAAATAGTATGATAATCATTTTCGGTAAAAGATAAACCACTTGTAAATAATGTTTTACCCTTTTTATTGAATGGCTTAGTATAGTTCCCTCTTACATAATAAGAAGTAGAGTAGTTGTCCATTAATTGATTCTGTGTGGAATCTAATCCATTAGGGAGTAAATCACTCAGTAAGTATTGTTGGTAAAAGCTTTTGTTATTCACGTTTTTACCAAAATTGATGCCCGAATAAATTTGAATTTTTTCAAGACCTGTCTTGGATTTCCACATATAGGAGCCTGTCAGTCCATGGCTATAGGTATTGCCATCATAGTTCACATTTCGATTACTTGCTTTCCATACTTTCATTTGATTGTTTAAATTACTGTATAAAGTATGGCTGGTGTTATCTATATAATTTAAATTTCCCTGATATACAAAATCGGAATTACTTTGTTTGTTATAATCCACACTTGCTTGTAAACGTAAAGAAGGGTTTATGCTTTTATTGATATAGGAGCTTTCATTATATAAATAATTTACCGAATCAGTGTAAATGTTTTTGCGATGTGACCAAGAATTTCCTATTGCTTTATTAATTCCTAAATTAAAATTACTATTAAATGAAAAACTATTGGATTTATAATTCACATGGGAGCTGATGGACTTAGAACCGCTGGTTCCTGCACTTGCCGCATATCGCTGGTATAAACCCACTCTGCCTTTTTTAGTCACTATATTAATGACGCTTCCATCATAAGTAGCATATTCAGGAGGTGGGGTTTGCATCACTTCCACTTTCTCCACCATATTAGCGGGTAAACTTTCAAGTAAATCTGCTAATTGTTGTGCATTTAAATTGGTGGGTTTTTCGTCAATCAATATTAAGGGTCCTTTTCCTTTAACGGTAATACTTCCATCTGGATTCGCATTCACTAAGGGGATGTTTTTAAGCATATCCGAAGTGCTAGATCCATTATTGAGAGGGCTCTCCGCTACATTATAAGTTAATACGCCATCTTTTTCTTCAATTAATTTTTTCTCAGCATAGACGACTACTTCATTTAAAGCGTTGGAGGAATCTTTTAATTGAATATCACTTAAGTAAATTTCATCTTTTTCGGACCTCAACCATAAGCTGTCTAACTGATAGTGCGCATAACCTATCATTTTTATGGATAATTGGTAATACCCGAAATTTGTTTTGTCAAAAATATATTCCCCATTTTTATCGGTAATGCTATTTTTAAACACATTCTTATTTTCTTTCGAATATAAAATAACAGTAGCTCCTTGTATTGCTTTGCCTGTTTTCCCGTCTTGTATATTTCCTGAAATTACCCCAGTGATTTTTTGTATTGGCGCATTTTGACACCATGTCAATGCAGGGATGAAGATTAATAGTAATAAAGAATGTAATTTTCTCATGGTGTGTTCCAAAACTAAACAATTATTGCATAAAAAAGGCTTCATTTGTGATGAAGCCTTTAAAGAGAATTTTATTTAATGGATCTATTATTTCAAGGAAGCCAAGTCAATCACAAAACGATACTTGACGTCACCTTTAAGCATTCTTTCATATGCATTATTAATTTCTTGCATAGGAATTAGTTCTACTTCAGATACGATATTATGAGCTGCACAATAGTCCAACATTTCTTGAGTTTCTTTCATCCCTCCAATACAAGATCCAATCACGCTTCTGCGGTGCGTTACAATAGAAAAAGGAGTTAATTGTGGGGGATTCGTAGGTAATCCAACGACCATTAATTTACCATCTACTCCTAATAAATTTAAGTAAGTAGTATAGTCATGATTGGCAGATACTGCATCTAAAATGACATCAAAATAACCTTGGTATTGTTTCATTTGATCCTCATTCGTACTTACAATAAAATGAGTGGCGCCTAATTTTTTTGCATCTGCTTCTTTGGAAGGAGATGTGCTAATTACAGCTACTTCAGCACCAAAGGATACTGCGAATTTGACACCCATATGCCCCAATCCTCCTAATCCAATCACTGCAACTTTCATTCCTTTTTTAACACCTGCATACACTAATGGAGAGTAGGTAGTAATCCCAGCACAAAGCAAAGGAGCAACGGCTGCTAAATTTAAATTAGGTGAAATTTTAAAAGTATAATATTCATCCACTACAATTTGTGTAGAATAACCCCCTTTAGTAATCTCATCACTGTTTCTTTCTTTATTATTATAGGTACCAACAAATCCTTCTAAACAATATTGTTCTAAATCGGCTTGACAACTTTTACATGTTTTACAACTATCTACCATTACACCTACACCTGCAATATCACCTACTTTAAATTTAGAAACATGGGAACCTACTGAAACTACTTTTCCTACAATTTCATGACCAGGTACCATAGGATATTGAGAACCTCCCCATTCGTCTCTTGCTTGGTGTAAATCACTGTGGCAAACACCACAATATAAAATATCTATTTGTACATCATTGTCACCCACCGCTCTGCGATTAAATTCATAAGGTCCTAAAGGACTTGCGGGAGCAGTAGCTGCATAAGATTTAACAGGTATCATAAGGTTTTAAATTTTGAACAAGCAAGTTACTTCTTTTGCTTTATTTTATTAAAATTTTCGGGAAAGACTTATTCCAAATGTGGCTGGATCTCCTAAATGAATGGCTCCAAAATCGTATGCGTATGCAATATATTTTTGGTTCCATATATTTTTACACCAAATAGAAATATTGTTTGCTTTTAGATTCCAGCCCATATTAAAATGTTGAACAAAATAAGGGCTTTGCTTAATTTCGTTCTTAATATCATAATAAGTATCACCCATCCATTGCATTCTGGTTTGAATATAGAAGGAACTGAAAGGTGTTATTTCATAGTTATAATTTATTGTAATGGCTTGAGTGTGCTGTGGTGTGATAATAGGATGTTTTCCAGAATTTAAATAACTAGCATCTGTGATACCTCCATGATAACTCATTGTTAAGCCTTTTGTAGGGACAGCATACAATTCAACTTCTACTCCTTTACTTTCTAATTTACCAATATTTTGAATCACGGTTATAGCATCTGGTAATAACAAAGTGGGCACTTGTGCGTCATTTACTTTGGTAATAAATGCAGAAAGTTGAAGTCTAATTTTGTCTTGTAACCAACTATTTTTCATACCCCATTCGTAATTGTGACTATGTTCTGGTAGATATGAAATTAAGGGAGGTTGAGAAGGGTCGGAAGAAAGAGGAGATAAACCACCTACGCGATAACCCTGACTGTATTGTAAATACATCATACTTTGAGGGGCTACTTGATACTTCAATGCAATTTTTGGAGACAAGGAATTAAATTGAATATTTCCTTGAGTGAATGGAAAAACATTTATGATACTAGGGCTTGGATCATGTTGATAATATCCCGCTACTGTTTGATCTTGTTTTTCATAATCATTTCTTATACCCAGTGTCAACTGCCATTGGGGATGGATAGCATAGTTTATTTGACCAAATAATTCTACTCCCTTTTTTTGAACTGAAGTTTCGTTGATGATACTAAATAAAGAATCTCCAATCATCATCAAGTTAGCATCTTTCCCAAATCGAGTAGCTTGTTTAGAAGGGGCATCTTGATAAAAAAGAAAAGCACCTGCGGTCCAACTTATTTTTTGATTGATACTAGGGGAGGAATTTAATTTAAATTCCTGTGTGAATGCTTTAATGTTATTCCAGCTTTTACCATAATTATTAATGATGCTGATAGCGTCTATTGGAGAAAAATCTCCATCTATTGGTTTAGTATAGTAACGATAATTTTGTTGATAAGCTGTGGTACTTGTAAAATCAATGTGTTTCCCTTTATGCTGGATGAGTAATGAGCTATTCCAAGTGTTATCTTTCATAGTTGTCACAGCATTTTGGCTTAACTCATAGGGTTGCTGAAATGCATCTTCCATGCCATTAGCAGTTAAGGGGAAAGCGCCTTGATTATTACTTTGATAGTTTTTAATATTCAATAAAATTTGCCAATTAGGGCGGGGTAGATATTTTATAAAATAATTTCCTGTCCATTCAGATTGCTGATCGTAACTTTTTTGGGTCACTGTATTAGTATAGTATCCATTTCTTTGTTGTTGTAAAATGCCGATTCCGAAAAATAATTTATTTTTTACCAAAGGCGTTTTTATACTCCCCATGATTCTTTGTAAACCAAAATTACCTGCTGTGATTTCTGCATATCCATTGGTTGTATTATTGGGTTGTTTTGTAATAATATTAATCACGCCTCCCATGGCATTGCGTCCATATAAAGTTCCTTGAGGTCCTCTTAAAACTTCAATGCGTTCAATATCATTCAAAGTGGGGATATAAGTATCTAAATTAAATTGGGCCACACCATCTATATAGGTAATGACAGCAGGGTCATAGGAGGTGGTGCTGATTCCGCGAAGGCTAATGGCATCCCGATGGTCACCTGGGTCTGCACTATATAAATTAGGTACAAGTCCTGAAATATCTTTATTGTTCCATAGTTTTAATTGTTCAATAGTATTACTTGAAAAAACGCTTAAACTCAATGGAATTTTTTGTGCTAATTCTTCTTTTTTTTGAGCCGTCACAATAACATCTTCTAAAGAATTTGATTTCACAGACTTATTCGCAATAGTATCTTTTTGTTTTGCCACATTATTTTGGCTTTGTGCGTTTAAACTTAAAAAGAGAAGCACAAAAAAATATATTTTTCTCATAGGTGGTAACAAAGATAATGGCTTCATAATAAATTACCACACCTTTTATGTAATTTATAATTGAATAATTGACTGTAGTGATACAAAAAAGTAACTGAACAAAAGGAGTCTAAGAAAGAACCTAACAAAGAATCTAAGAAATAACCTAAGAAATAACCTAAGATGGAACCACTACTAAAAGAGATAAGGGTTCCATAGTTATTTCAATTGTTTCCTGGGTTGTCAAAAGCGCTTCTCCATCAATATGCAAAGGCTGCTTGGATGCATATTGTATATGCAATGATTTCACAGATTGTATAGTGGTATTCTTGGAAGTGTGAATTGTTTTTGAAAAAAGTTGGATGGCCATATAACCTGCTTGAAAAATATTTAATGGTTTTATTTTAACCACTTCTAATTGAGCATCCTGAACATCAGAGTAAGGAGATATATAGGCGTTATTTCCAAACTGATTCGCATTGGCAATCGTTAAAGAAAAAACTTTTTCAAATGGCCCATGATTCAAACTTATTTTGATGGGTTGATAATGGAATAAAGTTTTTAAAGTTGCTTTTACATAATTTTTAAAGCCTCTTTGTGCAGATTTAGAAAATCGAGTAGCTACTTGTGCATCAAAACCAATTCCCATTGTACAAAAAAAAGGTCGATTATTAATAAGTCCCACATCCATAGCGATTTCTTTTCCATGTAAGGCGACATGTAAAGCCTCTTTAGGGTGGAGCGGAATGGCTAAATGTCTTGCTAATCCATTTCCGGATCCTAAAGGTATAATGCCTAATGGAATGGTGGTTTCTATAAGAGCAGAAGCAACTTCATTGATAGTTCCATCACCTCCCACTGCAATTACTTTATCTGCTTTTTGTGCAATGGCTTTTTGAGCCATTTGAGTGGCTTCCAAAGGTTGCGTAGTGATCCAAACTAAACTATTGGGAACTTCGCGCAATAGTTGTAAGATTTTACTTTTTTGCGTGCTTTTTTGATGCCCTGCATGAGGGTTGAAAATGAAATGAATCATCCCCGCAAAATTATCATTTAATTGTTATTATATAATAATTCGAATCCCTTTTCTTTTTTAATACACGATTTAAATATTTCGTATTAAATTTATTGTATTAAAAAGGGCGGTTAGTTCCGATGCTAGATAATAGGGTCCCTTATTTAAATCAATCATTTAAAATAGAACCTATGATTCGAAAAATTATTTATATCTCTATGCTGTTATTGCTCTATTCGTCTGCATATTTGTATTCTCAGACCAATAGCAAGCCAAATATTGTATTTATATTTTCTGATGATCATACCCAACAAGCTATAGGGGCGTATGGAAGCAAATTAATGAAAACCCCTAATATTGATCGTATTGCTAATGAGGGAGCTATTTTAAAAAATGTTTTTGTAACGAATTCGATTTGTGCACCCAGTAGAGCGGTACTTCTAACAGGGAAATACAGTCATTTAAATGGGTTAAAGGATAATAGTCCTAAACGATTATTTGACGGCACACAGCAACAAGTTCAAAAATTATTACAAAACGCAAATTATCAAACGGCTTGGGTGGGCAAATGGCATTTGCAATCTTATCCTCAAGGTTTTGATTATTGGAAAATTTTACCAGATCAAGGGAACTATTATCAACCGGATTTTATTAATATGTCTCATGATACCACTCGATATAAAGGCTATGTCACCAATTTAATAAGTGATTTTTCTTTTGATTGGTTGCATCAAAGAGATAGCACAAGACCCTTTTTTTTAGTCATTGGAGAAAAAGCAACACATCGTAACTGGATGCCTGCTATAGAAGATTTAGGAGCATATGATGATCAAAATTTTAGTATGCCGGAAAATTTTTATGACACTTATAAAGATAGAGTGGCCGCTTCTGAACAAGATATGACTATTGATAAAACAATGCTACTTGGCGATGATTTAAAAATGAATGTCAACTATAAAAAGCCAGGTATGTTTGGCAGATTGAACTCCAATGAAAAGGAGGCTTACTCTAATTATTATAATTCGATTCAAAAGCAATATGAGCAAATTAAAAACGATTCAAAAGCGGTTATAGAATGGAAATATCAGCGTTATTTAAAAGATTATTTGGCAACTGCAAAATCATTGGACAGGAATATTGGACGAATATTACATTATCTAGATAGCACAGGGCTCGATAAAAATACTATTGTGATTTATGCTTCTGATCAAGGATTTTATTTAGGAGAACATGGCTGGTTTGATAAAAGATTTATGTATGAAGAAAGTTTGAGAACTCCTTTTGTCATAAAATATCCAACAAAAATTAAACCAGGCACGCAGATTCAAAATATGGTACTCAATGTAGATTTTGCGCCTACTCTGTTAGATATGGCAGGATTAAAAATTCCCAAAGAAATACAAGGAAAAAGTTTTTTTCCAATACTTAAAAATCCAAAAGCTACTTTGAAGTGGAGGGATGCGATTTATTATCATTATTATGAGTATCCTGAACCTCATAAAGTAGCTCCTCACTTTGGCATCAGAACACAGCGTTATAAATTAATAAGATTTTATGGACCCAATAATCAATGGGAATTATATGATTTAAGTAAAGATCCTCATGAAATGAATAATGTCATTCATGACGTCTCTAAAATAAAACTCATCAATCAATTGAAAAATCAATTGAGAATTCTTATCAATGAATATAAGGATCAAGAAGCACTTGAAATTTTAAAGAAAGAGTCTATCTTTTAATAGCACCAATATTGCTAGAGAAAATTTTAACGGCAATAGCTAGCAAGATGACTCCAAAAAACTTACGTACGGCTAGTAAGCCACCGGGGCCTAATAATCTTTCAATATAATTAAGTGATTTAAGTACGATATAGACTACAATTAAATTGATGATAATACCTGCCGCAATATAAGCTTCTTCAAAGTTGGCTTTCAAAGACATGATGGTTGTTAGTGTCCCACTTCCTGCGATAATGGGAAAAGCAATTGGTACCACGGCTCCACTATGCGCATTTTTATCGCCTTTAAATATTTCATGTCCTAATACCATCTCCAACCCTAATAAAAATATCACAATAGAACCTCCCACAGCAAAAGATTTTACATCCAATCCTAATATTTGTAAAAAAGGTTTGCCAAGAAATAAAAATAATATCATTAATCCTCCTGAAATGAGGGTCACTTTGAATGATTTAATTTCACCCACTTTTTCTTTCATGGAAATAAGCAAAGGAATAGATCCCACAATATCAATCACTGCAAATAAGGTGAATATAATGGTTAACAGTTGGTCAAAATGTATTTCCATAAAAAAAGCTTTGTATGAAGATACAAAGCTTTTTGAAAAATGCTCATTTAATGTATTTGTATACCCAACATCCACATGCGTCCGATGCTATTGTACCCATTAATTTCATTGAATGTAGTATTCGTTGCATTTTGAATATCACTAAACAACAACACATGTTTACTCATCTTATATTGCACATGCGCATTGAATAAAGTGTAGTCCTGTAATTTTACATCATCTGTTGCATAACCACCTACATCATATCTAGCACCTACATATTGCGCATGTAATTGGAAAGACCATTTTTGGTTGGGTTCAAAACGCCATTGTAAACCCAAGGTGTTTTTGGGGCGTTTTAATAAATAAGGGTAGGTGATGGTATCGGTGGTCGTGACTCTATTTTGGTTGGTTTCCTTTCCATCCATCCAACTCAGGTTGCCTGAAATTTGATGGTGCTCATTGGGATTCCATTTTACTTCTAATTCTAATCCATTTACTTTTTGTTGGATAAAGTTGAAAAAATTATAGTCAATATAATTATAATCAATTCCATTATCAATAGTTCGTTGATAAGCGACAAGTCTGGTATATAATGTATTGGATTTATATTCGATACCCATGTCAGCGTTTACCGATTTCTCAGGCAATAATTTTTCATTATAGCTTAATTGATATAAAGAAGGCGCTTTAAATCCAGAAGATATATTGGCTAAGATTCTCCATTCACTATTTATTTTATAGGAAGGACTCACGGTGAAGGTTTGATTGTTTCCGTATCTGGATTGTTTATTAAATCTGCCGCCTATTTCAAGTAACCATTTGTTTTTGGAGTCATTCAGTAATAGGGAACTGTACAATGCATTTTGAAATTGGAAAGTGTCTTTGAATTGATCATTATAAGGCCCCCATTGGCTCAATGAAATATAAGTTTGATGATAGGATCCATATCTAAAGTCGGACCCTACAATCCATTGGATATTAGGGTGAATTTGTTGTGCCACTAACAAGTCGGCAAAATGAGATTTCCCTGCGTATTGATTGTCTTCATAAATCGTATACGTTTTATCGACGCTATCATTTTTATAACTTCGATCTTGTGTACTCATTTGATATTGAAATTGAACTTTAGTTTTATTTTTTTGATATTTTATTTCAGTTCCAGTAAGTTGAGTCGCATTTTTAAAATGATCGTCTTTATCATCCATAAAAGCGCCATAGTCAATGGCAGCAGTATAGGCCGTTTTGCGTGTAAATAGGGTAGCTTGCAGGGAAGGCTTAATATCATATTGTAATTTTACAAACCAACTTTTATTTTCATATCCATCTGGATCAAATTTACCCGTGTTTTTGATGTCGGTGGCAGAAGAAAATCCAGTGGCAGTTTGTTGCTCAATACCTGCATTCAAATTAAGTTTACCCCAATTGTTATGATGTTGAATATTCCATTTTTGAGTACCATAACTGCCTTTGCTGGCACCGCCGATCCAATGAGTGGCGCTAGATTTTTTGGTGATAATATTAATCACTCCACCAATGGCGTCTGATCCATACAAAGTACTTTGCGATCCTTTTAAAATTTCAATTCTTTCAATTTGATCTAAGGGCACTAAGTTTAAATCAAACTCATTACTAATCATGGAAGGATCTCCCACAGGATTTCCATCTATCAAAATCAAAGTACGTCCACTAGAAGCACCTCGCATGTAAATACTAGGAACTGTACCTGCATTACTTAAACTTCCGGGAAGTGATAATCCTACTTGCTCATTGAGTATTTGAGCAACGGTTCTTCCTGCATTTGCGATAAGCTGTTCTTGATTAATTACAGTGATGACTTTGCCGGTACTGTTTTGTTTTTGTGCAATTTTGTTGGCAGTAATTACAACGTCTTCTAAAGTTCGATTGTTTGACTGAGAGCTGTCATTCAGAGAAAGGTCTTTTTTTTGCCCCAAGACAGAAGGGAAGGCGGCCATGATGCACACCCAGAGCGTAAATAATTTTTGGCTCATTGTTTTGTTTTTTATTGTTAACAATGAGCTTCCTGGAGAAAGAGAACCATAATTAATTGATGTGCATGTTACAAAGCATAAGATCCCTTTTTAAGTGATCCAATGTTATACAAACGCAAATCTTTTTTTTACAATCCTTGCTTTTTACCCGAAAGCTGTTGATTTATTAATTAGGCAGGTCTTCTGGCTTGTTCTTTTTGAATGCATCCTTCCCAAATTGCTTCAGTGGATATATTGCATTGATTGCTTTTGGCAATGAACTCACAGCTACGGGAATAGCCCCCGATTTAAACGGGGTTCCCTTTTAATCATTTGCATGAACCTAATTCCAAGACAAACATAAGTGTAAATAATTTTGCCGAATGCATTAATTATTAACCCATTGTTGAAAACTTAACCGCTTTTTGTTATATTTAAGCTTATTAAAATAGGGTAGTTGCTTAAGCAATTAGACTAAGTAGTTTTATATTAAATTTAAATTATTTGCATACTTAAAAACGTAAGCATGAAATCAAAACAAAGCATTAATTTTTTTAGTTTAACCATGATTGTGGTGAGTTTAGTTATAGGGATGGGTATTTTTAAAACCCCTGCTACGATTGCTGCAAAGTCAGGAACACCTGGTATTTTTTTCACGGCTTGGTTAATAGGAGGGGTGATTGCTTTGTTTGGAGCATTAACTTATGCTGAAATTGGACAACGTTTACCCGTAATGGGAGGGTATTATAAAGTGTTTGCGCATTGTTATCATCCAGGGGTAGGGTTTACCATAAATGTTTTAATATTAATTAGCAATGCAGCTTCTTTAGCCGTAGTAGCTTTAATTGGAGCCGACTATGTAAGTGATTTATTATTTGGACAACCTTCTGGTACATTATTTAATATTGGAGTAGCTTCTTTATCGGTGGCATTATTTTATGTGGTGAATTTATTGGGATTAAAAACGAGTAGCCGCACACAAAACATTTTGACAGTGGTGAAAATTAGTTTAATTGTTTTATTAATTTCTTCTTTATTCAAAGGGGTGACAGTTCCGCCACACGGAGTGAATGAAGGAAAAATTTACGTGTATGATGGAACTAATGGAGCCTTACTTTTATTAGTTAGTTTAGTGTCTGTGTTTTTTACATACGGAGGCTATCAACAAACCATCAATTTTGGATCTGAAGTAAAATCCGCGAAAACCATGCAGCGTGGTATTGTAGTGGGCATATTAGTTGTTTTGTTTTTATATCTCACTATTAATTATACTTATATTAAAGTGATTGGGTTTGAATCCATGAAAAATGCAAATGCCATTGGGTCACTTCTTTTTGAAGCTTGGTTTGGTAAATTAGGCGCTAAGGTTTTTGATTTTGCTATGGTATTAAGTGTGTTGGCTTACGTGAATGTCATTTTAATGAGTAATCCTCGCGTTATGTTTGCGATGAGTGAGGACAAAGTCTTGCCTAAAATTTTTCAACAAAAACATCCTACAACAGAAGCCTTAGTTCCTGGATTAACTTTATTTGCCATCACTACTATTTTGGTGACCTTTTTTGGTAAAGGGGTAGATGATGTATTAAGCTTTAGCATATTTCTAGATTGCATGGGGATGAGCACTTCGGCGGCTACTTTACTTATTTTGAGACAAAAAAATCAAGGAAATGAGTCAGTCACTGGGGCTTTAAAAAAATGGACCCCTATTTTCTGCGTTATTTTTGTATTATCCTATGCGTTAGTGGCATTGGCAGTGGTGATTGATAAACCTTATTCTGCCCTAACTGCTATATGTTTAGTAGCCGTTGTTTTAGTGATTTACAGGTTATTTTATTATAAAAAGGCTGTTTAACACCTTTCATCTATACTAATCGCTGTTCAGCAGACCCCCCTTCCGCCTGTCTAATATTTAGAGACCTATTTAATATTAGTTTACTTTTGTAGGGTCAAAAGCTATTTAATTTATATATATACTAGATGAAATACATACTTTCTTTATTTTTAGTGGGTTTTGCTTTTCAAGTTCAAGCGCAACAGGCCACGAAGTGGGACTTAAAAACATGCGTGGAATATGCGATAAAAAATAATATTTCTATTAAGCAAGCCGATGTTCAAACGCGTCTTGCTAAACTACAAGCCGAATTGGCTAGCTCCAGCAGATTACCCAGTTTAACGGGGTCTTCTGGTATGGGATTAAGACTAGGAAGATCTATTGACCCAACGACAAATGGCTTTGCAAATACGCAATTCTTATACAATAACTTTGGTTTAAATGGGGGTATTCAATTATATAATGCAGGAAAGTTAAAAAATAACGCAGACGCTACTAATTATAACTGGCAAGCTTCTTTGGCCGATTTGCAAAATGCGTCTAATGATATTTCATTGAACGTGGCTACTTTTTATTTACAAGTATTGTCTACTATTGAGCAATCTGAAATTTCTAAAATTCAAATTCAACAAACTTTAGAGCAATTAAATGCAACTAAAAAAAGAGTAGAAGTTGGTTTGCTTCCCGAAATTAATTTATTGGAATTAGAAACCCAACTTGCTAATGACAGCAGTAATTATATAACGGCAATTTCAAATGTGGAACAATCTAAATTAAGTTTAAAAGCGTTGTTGAATTTAGATGCGGGTACCGATTTTGATGTTCTTGTACAACCTGTGGATCAAATTAAATTGCAAGGCTTTGCCGATTTGCAACCTGACTATGTTTTTACCATAGCGCAACAAAATTTACCTAATGTAAAAGCAGCTGAATTTCGAGTAAAAGCCGCTGAAAAAAGTTCATTGGCTGCCAAAGCGAATTTTTATCCTTCTTTAAGTTTTGGATATAGTTTAACTTCTAATTTTTCAAATCAGTTCAAATATATTAACGGCTATGAACTAACAGGATTAAGTGCTATTACACCTGCGAGTCCTTTTGTAACAATGAATAATACCAAATATTTTGTACAAAGCCCCACTTATGCCGCCACCACTGGGACGCGTAATTTTGGGAATGTATGGAATGGTTGGGGGACACAAGTCAATAATAATTTTGGTCAAAGTTTTGGCTTTCAATTATCCATCCCTATTTTTAATGGTGGACAAGCTCGTATTTCCTATCAACAAGCAAAGTTGAATTACAAATCAGCTGAATTAAATCAAGAAAATACCAATCGTAAATTAAAGCAAGATATTTACTCTGCCTATACCAATGCCATTGTAGCATTAAACAAATTAAATGCCAATAAGAAGGCAGTGACTTCAGCCGAAAAAGCTTTCGAATTTGCGAAGAAAAGGTATGAGCTAGGTTTGTTAGGTACTATTGAATTATTGAACAATCAAAATAATTTTTTAAAGGCTAAAGTGAATTTTAAATCTGCTCAGTATGAGTATGTATTTAGAATTAAGCTCCTTGAATTTTACAAAGGCGAGTCTTTATCACTTTAATTTAAATGCAAAAAATTACAGAAGCAAAAAATAAATAAAATGAACAAAAAGTTAATCTGGATTGGAGGTGGTTTAGTGTTTTTAATTGTGCTTTTGGTAGGCTTGAAAAAAGCAGGTGTAATTGGTAAAGAAGAAGGCACATTAGTCACTTCAGAAGCTGTACAATTAAGAACCATCACCGAGTCGGTGAATGCGAGTGGTAAGGTATATCCTGAAATTGAAGTAAAAGTGAGTCCAGATATTTCTGGAGAAATCGTTAATCTTTTTGTAGAAGAAGGAGATAGAGTTACTAAAGGTCAGGTGTTAGCTAAAATATATGCCGACATCTATTCCTCACAACGTGATCAAGTGACAGCAAGTGTGAATCAAGTAAAAGCGCAATACGAAAATGTAAAAGCTGCTTTAAGTGGTTTAAGGACGGCGTATGAAAATGCTAAAGCTAGTAATGAGCGCTATAAAAAATTATATGCCGATAAAATAGTTTCTAGATCGGAATATGAGCAAACAGAACAAGCATTTCGTTCTGCCGAATCAAGCTATAATTCGGCTAAAGAATCTATTAAAAGTGGGGAAGCTCAAATTCAAGGTGTGAAAGCACAATTAGCTCGTGCAGAAAAGGATTTAGCACGTACGACTATTACTTCACCTATGGATGGCATTGTAAGTTTAATGAATGTAAAAAAAGGGGAGAGAGTTGTAGGTACAGCTCAAATGGCAGGTACCGAAATGATGCGTGTAGCTGATATGAAGAGTATTGAAGTAAGAGTAGATGTGGGTGAAAATGATATTACTAAAGTAAAGATTGGAGATACTGCTTTAGTAGAAGTGGATGCTTATAATAAACGTAAATTTAAAGGAGTTGTATATAAAATTGCGAATCCTGTAACCTCAGCTGCTAGCGGTTTAGGGGCAAGTACAGAAGTAGCGAACTATAAAGTACACATTCGCTTATTACCTGCAAGCTATGAGGACTTAACAAAAGAGAATAGTATTTTCCCTTTTCGTCCTGGTATGACAGCGAGTGCTGATATTCAAACTAAGTCAAAAGTAAATGTAATTACTGTTCCTTTAAATGCGGTTACGACGCGTGATAAAGACGGCGAAGGCAAGGATACTAAAATGGCTGTTAAAAAAGAAGACAATAAAAATGGGGATGCACCTGCAGCAAAAGATGAATTGAATGAAGTGGTTTATGTATTGCAGCCAGACAATAAAGTAAAAATGGTAAAAGTGAAAACAGACATCCAAGATTTAAATTATATTGAAGTAGCTGGATTAAAAGTAGGTGACAAGGTGATCACTGGACCTTATAGTACAGTAAGCAAAACTTTAAAAGATGGCATGTTGGTAAAAGTAGTTGCAAAAGAAAAATTATTTGAAGAGAAAAAGTAAGATAGTGCACTGTGAATCAGTCTAAAAAGGGGTGCATTTAAAAAATGCGCCCCTTTTTTATTGAGTTTCGTATGTTTGTAAAAATTTGGCAACATGCAAATTGGAATCATAGGAAGTGGAAGTTGGGCGACAGCGATTGCAAAAATTGCAATGGACAATGGTAATGCGATTCATTGGTGGATGAGACAGGCTAATAATATTGACTATTTTAAAAAAAGACATCATAATCCCCACTACTTAAGAAATACTTATTTTGATACTTCACGTATACATTTTTCAAGTGAAGTAACTGAGATAATTGCAGCATCAGATTTGATAGTCATGGCAGTGCCTTCTATTCATGTGGAATCCTCTCTGCAAGGTGTGACAGCTCAAATGCTGGAAGGGAAAAATATAGTCTCTGCTATCAAGGGAGTGTTACCCAAGCACAATATTTTATTGCATGAATATTTACAAAAGCAATATCAATTTCCGCTTTCTCATTATTATACTTTATTAGGTCCTAGCCATGCCGAAGAAGTAGCAGCAGAACAATTGTCTTATTTAACTTTTTCAGGATTAGATATTGCAGTTACTGAACAAATTGCTTCTTATTTTAAATGTGATTATATTAATACCATTGTGAATCATGATGTGGTTGGAGTGCAATATGCAGGGGTGGTAAAAAATATTTATGCCTTAGGAGCGGGTATCGCTCATGGGCTTGAATATGGAGATAATTTTTTAAGTGTCTATATTGCAAATTGCGCACATGAAATGCAAGTATTATTAAAATCGATTTATGAAAAGGGAGGAGGCAATGATAACTCAATTAATTATGCTTCTTCGGTGTATTTGGGAGACTTATTAGTGACTTGCTATTCTCTACATAGTCGAAATCGCACTTTTGGAAATATGATTGGGAAAGGATATTCTGTAAAGTCAGCTGAATTAGAGTTGAATATGGTGGCGGAAGGATACAATGCCAGCAAATGTATCATGGCCATCAACGAACATTTACAATTAGAGCTACCGATCATCACCACTATTTATAAAATTCTTTGGGAAGGAAATTGTAGAATGGAATCCTTTAAACAATTGGAGCAGATTTTAATTTAATAAGTATTCAACTCTTATTTCTCATTAAAATTTCCTAAATCCAAAAAAAGTCACTCGCGATGCCATCTGCTAAAAACTTTGCTTTTTTAGTGATTGCATACCCATTCAAAGTAGGAGTGAGCAATTCTTTTTCTAACATAGGTTCAATCATTGTCATGGTGTGATCTAAAAAATCTTTACCAAAAGCTGTTTCAATATATTGATTGTCGAAGCCTTCGATGCATCTAAGTGAAGTCATCATATATTCATTATATCTGGTAGCTAAAGAGAGGGCCTCTAATTCAAAGGGAACTTTATTTTCTTCAATCGATTTTATATACAACGCGTTATTGGCTACATTCCATTGTCTGGATGTTTTATTAAATGAATGTGCCGAAGGTCCTAGCCCTAAATAAGGAATACCGTTCCAATAATTGCTATTGTGTTTACTTCTATAATGTGGTTGACTAAAATTAGAAATTTCATATTGTTCCATTCCGTTTTTTTCTAAGGTATCCACTACAATTTCAAAATGCCTTGCTTGCTTTTCTACATCTACGGCTTCCATCTTTTGTTGTTGAATCATGGTATGCAAGGCTGTTTTTTCTTCTACCGTTAAAGCATAACAAGAAATATGGGGGATAGCGTATTGGGTGAGTTCTTTTAAATCAGCGATCAAATCCTCGTCTGATAAATGTGGTGTGCCATAAATAAGATCGGCACTAATATTAGGAATGCCTCCTTGCAAAGCAGCCTGAATGGCTTGATGCGATTGATGGGTGGTATGAGCCCTATTCATCCAATCCAGGGACTTTTGCTGAAAACTTTGAATCCCAATACTTAATCTATTGACGCCTACATTTTTCCAACTTTGCACTTTTGCTACATCAATATCATCGGGATTGGCTTCTAATGTGAATTCGATATCATTGGCTAACTGAAAATGAAGCCGAATTTGATGGATAAGGTTTTCTATATCTTGTATTGCTAATAGAGAAGGCGTTCCTCCGCCTAAGTAAATGGTTTCAATGGGGCCCTGGAGGTAATTTTTTTGAAGTTCGATTTCTTTTAAAAGCGCCATATTAAAGGGCTCCATATATTTTACTTGCGTAGAAAAGTGAAAATTGCAGTAATGACAGGCTTTTTTGCAAAATGGGATATGAATATAGATGCCTGCCATAGCGAAGTAATAAGTGTATTGGACAAAGCTAGTTATAAGTTACTAATTCTGCATCAGGATACTTATTTTTGCAAGGATGAAGTCATTTTTAAAATATACATTTTTACTACTCGGGAGCTGGGTACTTTTCAGTTCTTTTCAAAAAAAACAGACTCCATTATTAACTACCGACACTCCCATTACTTTAGTAGATTCTGCAAAAGTAAAAGATACCTTACTCATTAAATATGTTCCTGTTCTTCCTCATAGTTTTCAAGAAAGAGATGGCATTTTTTTACAGTCTTTGCGCGATTTAAATTTGAAAGATACTTTGCTTCCAATTTTAAAAGAGTATAAAACTTACTTTACACAAAAGTCCAATGGTTTTAAATTATATATGGATCATTTGGCGGAACAAGGAAGTAATCAAGTATTGTATAAAATTGAACAACGTTTTTTGATACCTAATAAAGATGGATTATTTTATACTATTGTAATTTTGATTTTTTTATATGGATTTGTAAATAATGTCTATCCGCAATATTTCCCTAAATTATTTAATCAGTTTAGTCAATCCTCTTTGAGAATGATCCAATTTAGAGAACAGCTTTTGCAAAATAGTTTAGGTTCCCTTATAGTTAATTTTTGTTTTGTTTTATCTTTTTCTTTATTAGCTACTTTATTTATTTTCAACAATCATTTGCTGGCTTTATCTTTTTGGGAAGGGTTCCTCTATATTATTTTATTTTTCATCGGACTGTATGTAGGAAAATATCTTTGTTTAAAATTTGCGGGTTATATTTTCAACACAGAGGAATTGGTAAGTACCTATATTTTCGTAGTTTTTATGATCAATAAAGTATTAGGAGTTTTACTAGTACCTTTTGTCTTAGTGCTTGCTTTTGCGAAGCCTGTATTTTATCCCTATGCCATCATGGGTGCAGGGGTGGCGGCAGTATTACTCCTATTATACCGATATCTATTCTCTTTAACGTCTGTTCGAAACAAATTACATATCTCCTCGTTTCATTTTTTTCTATACCTTTGTGCTTTCGAAATATTGCCTCTTACTTTGTTGTATAAATTTATTGTACAATACTTTGGAGGTACTTACTAATCTCGAAACGTGAATGATAAATGGCAAAAGAAATGAGTGGAGTAAAAAAAACGACTACAACAAAGACCATTAAAAAAATATTAATTTCACAAGCTAAGCCAGAAAGCGAAAAGTCGCCTTATTTTGACTTGGAGCGTAAATATCCGGTGTCTTTATTTTTTCAACCCCTCATACAATTAGTGGCTATTCCTTCCAAGGAATTTAGAAAAACTAAGATCGATATTCCCTTATATACAGGTGTTATTTTTACAAGTAAAAATGCCATTGATCATTTTTTTAGAACCTGTGATGAATTAAAAATTAATATCAGTCAGGATACCAAATATTTTTGTATTACCGAGTCTGTTGCTTTGTATTTACAAAAATTTATTATGTATCGTAAACGTAAAGTGTTTTTTGGCTCAGACGGGACGAATAAAAAATTATTTGATGTTTTAAATAAACATAAGGCGAACGAGAAGTTTTTATATGTGTGTAGCGAAAATCAACAGGATAATGAAATTGTAAATTGGTTAAAAGATCATAGTTGTCAATTTGAATTAGCGTATATGTATCGTTCGGTGAGTAGTGATATTGCTAGTTTATTAAAGGAGCATACTTTTGACATTATTTGTTTATTTACACCTAGTGGTTTACGAAGTTTGTATGACAATCAACCCAACTTCAAACAAAATGGAACTATCATTGGTGCTTTTGGCTCCAATACTTGCAAAGCAGTTGAAGAAGCAGGTTTGAGTTTACATATTAAAGTACCGAGTCCGCAAATTTCAAGTATGTTTTCAGGATTGGATCAATATTTAGCGCAACAGTCAAAGAAAAAGTAACTGGGACTGAATACATTTAATCATCTCCATTTACTATGTCTTCCTATTTATCTCCTTCTTCACCCCACTCCAACTTGCCAAAATTATTGAATAAATTAAGCAAAGAAACCAGTCCCTATTTATTACAGCATGCGCATAATCCAGTGCATTGGCAGGCTTGGTCTCCCGATATTTTTACATTATCCCAACAACACAATAAGCCTATTTTATTAAGCATAGGGTATGCTGCTTGTCATTGGTGTCATGTGATGGAACGTGAAAGTTTTGAACAACAAGAAGTGGGCGATTATATGAATGCTCATTTTATAAATGTAAAAGTGGATAGAGAAGAGCGTCCGGATGTAGATCATATCTATATGGATGCATTGCAAGCCATGACTGGCTCGGGTGGCTGGCCTTTAAATATTTTTTTATTGCCCGATGGAAAACCATTTTTTGGGGGCACTTATTTTCCGCCTATTAAAATGCCTCAAAGAGCATCTTGGATGGAAGTATTAAAAGGAGTCAAAGAGGCTTTTGAAAATAACTTAGAAAAATTACAAGAACAAGCCAATCAACTTACGCAACATATTGTGAATACCAATATTGTGGCGAGTAAAATACAGACAAATACTTCTATTACGAATGATTCATCAGGAGTAGAGGCTATGAATGAAGTGATCGCTAGCAAGGACGAAGTGGCTTTGATGGCACAACGCATTTTACAATCTGCAGATACACAGTGGGGTGGTTTTGGAAATGCACCCAAATTTCCACAAACCTTTTGTTTGCAAATGCTATTGCGCAATTATGCCATGCATAAGGATGAAGCGAGTATGGTGCATGCCATTCGATCCATTGACAAAATGATACAAGGAGGTATTTATGATCATATAGGGGGAGGCTTTTCAAGATACAGCACCGATGCACAATGGCAAGCGCCTCACTTTGAAAAAATGTTATACGATAATGCATTGCTTTTAGGAGTGCTAGCAGAAGCCTATCAAATTACTAAAAAAGAAATTTATAGAAAAGTGATTGATGATACTGTTGTCTTTTTACAAAGAGAACTTTATAATGGCGAAGGTGCATATTATGCGGCTCTAGATGCAGATAGTGAGGGGGTAGAAGGTAAATTTTATACTTGGTCTTATGATGAAATTGAAAAAATAATTCCGGATGAATTGTTTACTTCTTTTTGTAAGTACTATCAAGTAAGACCAGAAGGTAATTGGGAGCACACCAATATTTTATGGACTCAAGAATCCTTAGAGATTGGGTTTTCGGAAAACTTTGTAGAAGCAAAGAATATTTTATTGGCACAAAGATCGCTAAGAATTAGACCTGCATTAGATCATAAGATTATACTAAGCTGGAATAATTTAATGATTACTGCATTTTGTAAATGCTATGCAGCATTGGGGAAGGAGGAATATAAAAATAGAGCGATTGAAAATATGAATTGGGTGGAACTTAATTTTATAGATGATACAGCAACTCATTTGTTTCATACCAATACAAATGGCATTAAAAAAACTTTTGCTTTTTTAGATGACTATGCAAGTTTAATTAAAGCATATTTAGATTTACAGGAAATTACTGGAGATCTTTCCTATTTGCATAAAGCAAAAAAGTGGACGGAGTATGTGCTTGAAAATTTCATAGATGAACAAGACACTTTTTTTTATTACACACCTCAATACCAAACTGATATTATTGTCAGAAAAAAAGAAACCTATGATGGCGCACAACCAAGTGGAAATTCGATGATGTGTTGGAATTTGAATGCCTTAGGTACCATTTTTCTAAATACTACTTGGACTGCCCAGGCAGAAAAAATGATGCAAATGATGCGTAAAATGCTTCTGCAATATCCTAGCTCCTTTGCGTTTTGGGGGCAAAGTTTTGCAAGTATGGCCATGGGAAAAAAGGAGCTGGTGGGGGTAGGTCCCAAAAGTTCCGTACTTCGAAAAGAGGTTTTAGCACCGTTTTTACCCTTTAAATGGGTTATTTTGACCCCTCAAGAAGATGCTACTATATTAAGTACAAAAGGCAGGTATAGTATTGATAATCAATATTATATATGTTATAATAACACCTGTTTACCTCCGGTCAGCCAATTGTCTGATATTTTAGCATTAATCTAACAACTAAAGTATTAATTTGCATTTCCTATAAAGTTGCTGAATATCAAACATTTCCATAGTGAAATGAGGTGGTTTTTTCAATTTTATGATGTAATTTAAATGCGTAAAATAACGCGATTTATTCATTTTTAGAAGGGGTTAAAATTCGATTATGATAAAAAATTTTAAAATAGCAAGATTTAAGTTTCCATTTTTACTGTTAACAGTATTAATTGCTTGCGTATTTATTCAAGCTAAAAAACCTAAAAAAGCGGTTTGGCGACCTGATCCAAATATGGTGGAAATTAAAGGAGGCGCTTTTTATTTAGGAGCAAGCGATGAGGAAGTAGATATGGCTATGATTAACAGAAAAAAGTTAGTTTCTGTACCTGCTTTTTGGATGGATCGTACGGAAATTACCAATGAAGAATATCGTCGTTTTGTGAATTACGTTCGTGATTCCTTATGTTATTTGGCTTTATATGCAGGAGGTATTAATCAATCAGAAGATACCATGATTAAAGTGGATTGGGCAAAAGTGAGACGTATCAATTATGGTAGCAAGGCGGTGATTGAGAAATTAAATGAACTTTTATTATCACCTGACAATCGTATTCAAGGCAGAATTGAAATTGATCCTAATAAATTAATTTACAAAAGTATTTATGTGGATTTAAAAGCGGCAGCTCGTGCTTCTAAAGGTTTGGAACAAGCCATTGGAAAATATGTAGTGACTCAAAATCAGCCTGTTTATCCAGATACTTTAGTGTGGATGCGTGATTATTCTTATTCCTATAACGAACCACAAACTAGATTGTATTTTTCCCACCGTTCTTATAATGATTATCCTGTGGTGGGAATTACATGGAAACAATCTACTGCTTTTTGTCGTTGGAGAACTAATAATAGCGATTACTTTGCAGGACGTCCAGGTCGTGCCGATTTAAAAATTGATGGCATCTATAGATTACCAACAGAAGCAGAATGGGAATATGCTGCAAGAGGTGGTTTACAAACTAATACCATGTATCCATGGGGCAGCCCAAACACACGTACCAAACAAGGTTGGTTATTAGCTAATTTCAAACCAGGTCGTGGTGATTATTTTGGGGGAAATCCAAGCAAGGATAATATTTATACCATGAAAGTGGAAAGCTATCCATTGAATGGATATGGACTTGCTGATATGGCAGGCAATGTTGCTGAATGGACCAGTTCCGTATTTTATGAAGGTGGATATAATTTCATTGGTGACATGAGTCCCGATTTACAATTTAATGCAAAAGATAGCGATCCAGTTTCCATGAAGCGTAAAGTGATTCGCGGTGGCTCTTGGAAAGATATTGCATACAATTGTCAAGTAAGTACACGCAACTATGAATATCAAGACACTGCAAAATCTTATATTGGATTTAGATGTGCACTTTCAATGACACCCAAGACTAGATAATATAAAAAATAATTTTATTCATCTAGTTCAATGTATTCAACACTTTAAGAAAACATTTTTTAAAATACTCATTTTTAAACCTACAAAACAGAATAATGTCAAATTCGATTTCACCTAGAACCAACAAGATTGTTAACGTAGTTATTTCGCTAGGAGCTGCCGTAGTTATTATTGGTGCTCTTGCCAAAATTATTCACTTATCATGGGCGGATTACGCTTTGATTGTGGGATTATCTACCGAAGCATTAATTTTCGTGATATACGCTTTTTTACCTCCCCCAGAAATTGGAGGAGTATCATCTGATTCTAGTAATGGCATAACAGATGTGGTGATCGCTAAATTAGAAGCTGCAAAAATTGACCAAGCTGCTTTCGAAAAATTAAGTAATAGCTTTCAACGTTTGAATGATACTGCTATGTACTTAGGTGACTTAGCAGATATGTCTAAAGCAAGTAAAGATTTTTCTACCAATACTGCAGCAGCAGCTGCTTCTTTAGGTACTATTAAAGATGCAGTGAGTGGCGTTGCTAGCAATTTAGGAAGTTTTTCAACTGCAACAGAATCTGTAAAAGGATTAGATGCTCAATTTCAAATGATGAGTAAATCAATGGAAGCAATGAATCAATATTATAGCAAATTAACAGAAGCTTCTTCTGCAATGTCAAGTTCGGCACAAGATGCAGTGAGAGCCAAAGAGCAAATTAGTTTGTTAGCTGATAACTTAACTAAGTTGAATCAGATTTATGGCAACATGATTTCTGCAATGCAAGGCCGCGCATAATATTTTAAAATTTCATCCACTAAAAAAAATTAGTATACATGTCGTTACCTAAAGAGCCTAGGCAGAAAATGATCAACATCATGTACTTGGTGTTGACAGCGCTTTTGGCATTAAATGTATCCAGCGAAATTTTAAATGCGTTTAAGACGATAGATCAAAGTTTGACGAATGCCAATGGTATTATTCAAAGAAAAAATGATGATATTCTTAAGTCTTTACAAAAAAAATTAGCGGATCCTAAGACTGCAGAAAAAGCAGCAATATGGGCACCTAAAGCTGATAAAGCACATGCTATTGCAGATGCCTTATATACTTATGTAGAATCTTTGAAACATGAATTAAAAGTAGAGTCAAGATTAAAAAATGAAAATGGAAAAGAAGTTTTTAATGAAGATGATTTAGAAGCTTCTACTCGTTTATTCACTAAGCCAGGAGCATCTGGAAAATCAAAAGGACAGGATTTATTAGAAAGATTGACTTCATTCAAAAAAGAATTAGGAGATATTGATCCTTCTATTCTAAAGGAAGTGTTACCTAATTTACCTTTGGATTTAAGCATACCTACTTCGAATAGTAAAAATATAAATCAGGACTGGGCATTCTCTTATTTCCACATGACTCCAACAATCGCGTCTATTACTATTTTGACTAAGTTTCAAAATGATATTCGCAATAGTGAATCACAAGTGGTGGAATATTGTCATCGTCAAATTGGTGAAGTAGAATTAATATACGATCAATTCAATGCCTTTGCTGCAACCAACTCTCAATACTTAATGTCTGGGGAAGAGTTAATTATCACAGCAGGCGTGGGCGCCTTTAGTAGTGCAGCAAAGCCAACTATATCTATTGATGGAGCGGTGGTTCCAATCACTGCGGATGGTTCTGCTGTTTACAAAACGACTGCATCAACTCCTGGTGAAAATTCAAAACGTGTTCGTATTTCATTTTTGAAACCAAGTGGAGAAACCGCAGTGGTTGAAAAAATTGTAAAATATACAGTTGGAACTCCTACAGGATTAGTTGTATCTACCGATAAAACGAGAGTATTTTATAAAGGTTTAGATAATCCATTAAGTATTACAGGGGGCGGTGGTGCCGAAAAAGTAAATGCAACAGTTGAAGGAACTACTGCAAGCATTAAAAAAGCAGGCCCTGGTCAATACATTGTGAATTGTACTCAATTGGGTTCAGTCACTATCAATGTGAATGATGGTAAACAAAATCAAAAAATAACGATCCCTGTAAAACGTGTTCCAGATCCATTAGCGATCGTG
This sequence comes from Chitinophagaceae bacterium, assembly GCA_947372105.1. Classification (GTDB taxonomy): domain Bacteria; phylum Bacteroidota; class Bacteroidia; order Chitinophagales; family Chitinophagaceae; genus Sediminibacterium. Next base: position 40,994 of record CANBSH010000001.1, on the reverse strand, counting down.
GGCGGTAGTGCAGGTGGAAATATGTCAGCCAATGTATTCAGAGTTCAAAAAGGGGTGATTGCCGATTTAAGAGACTTCGTTTTTGACGGAATTAAATTTAATGTAACCTCGTTTATAGTAATTGCAACTGGTAAAGGATTTGATGAACCTGAATTTGCGGAAGTAGTTGGAAATGCATTTTCTGGTGGTGCTTCTGCTTTATTAAGAAGATGTCAGCCAGGTAGTACAGTTACAATTGGTGAAATTAAAGTCACTGAACCAGGTGGTGGAACGCGTAAGTTAGATCAAACAATCACTTTTATTCTTCAATAATTTTGAAAGCGTAAGAGGGGTTTAAAAAATAAAAAAGATGAAAAAGTATCAACTTTATTTTGGACTTGCATTAGCAAGTATGTTGTGGATAAATTTAGCGCAAGCACAATTTAATTATGCTGCAAAGAAAAAACCTGCGACTGCTGCCAAGGATTCTGTGGCGCCAAAAACGGATAATACACCTGCTGCTGTCACGCCTGCTGCACCAGTGGTGACGAATCCCAATGCGAAATCGGTGAAAACCTATGATACTACTTTAGTGGGAGGGTTTAATGATAAAAAACAAAAGCCTCAACGAAATAACTATGCTTTCTTTTCCGAAAATAGCAAGCGTAAAGGAGTACAAGAAAAAATACCTTTACCTTATGAAAATTTAAGAGAAGAAGATGCCTTATTTAGTGAGTTTTTATGGGAAGAAATAGATGGTCGTGAAAAATTAAATCGTCCATTCACTTATCAAGCTTATGATGATAATGGAGATCAACGTTTTTTCGCACTTTTATTAAGAGCTATTGACAAGCAAGAAGTCGTTCCTTTTTCAGCTGCAGGAGGAGATGATCGTTTCACACAACCTATTTCAAGTGATGAAGTTTCTTCTATGTTAAAAGGAAGCTTGGATACTCAGTTAGTGCAAAACGTAGACAATCCTAATATTTACGATACCAGCATTATTTATAATACTAAGTTAGCTCCTAATCCAGATTCTATTTATACATTCCGTTTAAAGGAACAGTGGATTTTTGATAAAAAAACCAGCCGTATGTATTGCCGTATTATTGGTATTGCACCTGTGGCTACTTTAGTGATTAATAATAAGCCCACTAAACGTACATTATTTTGGTTGTATTATCCTGAATTAAGAACCACGTTGGCTAAGGCGGAAGTATATAATCCTAAAAATATTTCTAGTAGAATTACTTGGGAAGAATTATTCGAAAGCAGGTACTTTAATAGCTATATTGTAAAATCAAGCATTGACAATTTCAATGATAAACTATTAAATGCGATTTATAAGGATCCTATTAGAAGATTACAAGAAGGAGAAAAAATTAGACAAAAAATATTTGATTACGAACAAGATAGATGGGTGTATTAACCTATTGTTCTTCTACGTTATTAAAAGCGGCTACTAAAATAGCCGCTTTTTTGGTGCCTATAATTTCCGTTAATAAAGCCGGGCTGGCAGCTTTTATTTTGCTCACCGATTTGAAATAAAGTAGTAGCATCTCTTTGGTCTGAGGCCCAATGCCTTTAATGTTATCAAGCCCCGTTTCAAGGGCACCCTTGGATCTTTTGCTTCTGTGAAATTGAATTCCAAAACGGTGTACTTCATCCCTAATATTACGTATTAATCTATGCGCTTCACTATTCCATTGCAATTGAATGGAGTTGGAATCATTCACGAAAAATAGTTCTTCTAAATTTTTAGCCAATCCTACCATGGTGACTTTGTCTTGAATGCCTAATTCGGTAATGGCTTCAAGCGCAGAGCTTAATTGCCCTTTTCCTCCATCAATAATAATTAATTGGGGAAGGGCTAATTTTTTATCTAATACAGAAGCATAACGTCGGTAAACCGATTCCTTCATACTCGCAAAGTCATTGATCCCAACCACCGACTTAATGTTGAATTTTCTGTAATCTGATTTACTAGGAAGCCCGTTTTTAAAACAAACCATGGCAGAGACAGGGTAGGCCCCTTGAATATTAGAGTTATCAAAACACTCAATATGCGTAGGCACTTGATGGAGGTGTAATACTTTTTGTAATTCAAGTAACACTTCGTTTTGCGTCTCACTCACTAATAATAATTGTTGCTTATGCTTCCATTCCTTTAAAGCGTAGTCTGCATTTTTTTGCGATAAGGCTAATAATTGTTCTTTGTCACCTAATTGCGGTAAAGTGTATTTGATATTATTTTCCTTTTCTTCTATTTCAAAAGGCAAAATGATTTCATTGGCATCCAATCCCATATTACTTCTAAAGTAATGAATTGCAAATGATAATATGGTTTCTTTTGTTTCTTCTAAGGGAACGGTTAAGGGTAAAATATGTGTTTGTATTATTTTACCTTCTCTAATCATCAAGTAGCTTACATAGGCTTGATCCTGCTCCATGGCAATACTAAAAACATCCATGGGGTGCTGTTGTTTGGTATAAACCACCGACTTGCTTTCAAAATGAGCTAATTCTTCTATTTTCTTTTTGGTCAAAGCGGCTTTTTCAAAAGCCATAGCCGTCGATTCGTCCTGCATTTTTTGTTTCAAATGTTGCACGACTGGTTTAATGTTACCTTTTAATAAATGTTGTACTTGCTCAATAGATTCATTATAGTTGTCAAGGCTTTGAAAGTTTTGGCAAGGGCCTAAGCAATTTCCCAAATGATATTCTAAACAAACTTTAAATTTTCCTTGCGCAATATTTTTAGGAGTTAAAGGCAAAGTGCAATTGCGTAAAGGAATGGTTTGCTTAATATGACTAATGAGTTCTCTTACTGCCAATACATGTGTAAAGGGTCCAATATAAGTAGACCCATCTTTAATTTTACGACGAGTTAAAAATACCCGAGGAAAGGGTTCATTTTTAATAACAATATAAGGGTAGGTTTTATCGTCCTTTAAATTGATATTGTATTTGGGTTGATAATTTTTAATGAGCTCGTTTTCCAACATAAAAGCGTCATGTTCCGAATTCACTATCGTAAATTGAATATCTTTAATTTTTTGAACTAACTCAATGGTTTTGAGGCTATGTTGCTTGGCGAAAAAGTAGGAACTCACTCTTTTCCTCAAATTCTTTGCCTTACCTACATACAAAAGCTTACCCTTTTCATCATAATATTGATAAATGCCGGGTTCCTGCGGGATGCTAGATTGTATTTGTTTGAAAACGGCTTTTTCCATAATAGGCGCTGAGAACACAAAAATACTTTATATTTTTGTGCTATGGAATTATCTGTCAATATACCCGCCTTACTTTTTCCGGCTATTAGCCTGATCATGTTGGCCTATACCAATCGTTTCTTGGCTTTATCCAATAGAGTGCGCATGTTGCATGATAAGTACCAGTTAATTGAGCAAAAGCATATCATTTTTGGGCAAATCAAAAACCTAAAGTACCGAATCAAATTAATTCAAAACATGCAAACCTATGGAGTAGCCAGTTTGCTATTATCTATTGTATCTATGTTTTTTATTTTTATTGAATATCAAGGAGTTGCCAAGTTTGTTTTTGCTCTTAGCTTAATTACCTTTTCCATTTCAATATTTTTATCGCTGATCGAAATCAGATTGAGTACTCGTGCTATTGAATTGGAATTAAGTGATATGGAAGGATTAGAAGATCCTTCCGTTATGGAATATTTGCAAAAGAAATTTGAACGCGATTAAGCTGAATGTCTTTCTCCAATTTGTTGACGCCACATTGCGTAATACAATCCTTTTTCTTCCAACAAACTAGCATGTGTCCCTGATTCAATCACTTGCCCTTTTTCAAGTACATAAATTTTATTGGCATGTATGATAGTGCTTAAACGATGCGCAATCATAATGGTAATTTGTGCACGCTCAGCAGAAAGTTGACGAATAGTATCGGTAATGCTTTCTTCTGTTAAACTGTCTAAGCTTGAAGTAGCTTCATCAAATATCAATAAATGAGGATGTCTCAACAAAGCACGAGCAATGGAAAGTCTTTGCTTTTCGCCTCCACTTAATTTCAATCCGCCCTCTCCAATTAAGGTAGCTAAACCCTTGCCTCCTTTATCTAAGATATTAGTGCAACTAGCTTTGGTAAGTGCTATAAACATATCTTCTTCGGTAGCATTAGGGGCTACGAATGCTAAATTTTCCTTTATGGTTCCTGCAAAAAGTTGGGTGTCTTGCGTCACAAAACTAATTTGATTGCGCAAGTCACTCATATCAATTTGTTGCGTATTCACTTGGTTGACCAAAATTTCACCTTCTTGAGGCTGATACAATCCTACCAATAATTTTACTAAGGTGCTTTTCCCAGCGCCAGAAGGCCCCACAAAGGCAACTGTTTCGCCAATACTTGCTTCGAATGTAATGCCGTCAATAGCTTTAAAATTAGCCGTTTGATGTTGAAACCCCACTCCTTTAAAAGCCAAATGATTAATGGGACCAATCGCAATGGGATTAGCCGGTGTTTCTTCAATTGGTTTTTGCATTAACGCATTGAAATTATTAAGAGAGGCTTCTGTTTCACGGTAGCTCATAATAATACTTCCAATTTCTTGTAAGGGTCCAAATATGAAGAAGCTATAAAACTGTAAGGATATTAATTGACCCACAGTTAATATTTGTTTGAAGATCAACCACATTAAAGTAAAAGTGATGACCTGTCTTAAAAAGTTAACCATGGTTCCTTGGATAAAACTTAAAGAACGAATGTTTTTAACTTTCTTTAATTCAAGGGCTAAAATTTTATACGTATTGTTATTGAGTCGATTAATTTCTTGATTGGTTAAGCCTAAACTTTTTACCAATTCTATATTACGTAAGCTTTCGGTGGTGGTCCCGGCTAGGGTGGTGGTCTCCTTTACAATATTTTTTTGAATTGATTTTATTTTCTTACTCAATAAATTTGTTACATAAGCAATCATGCTGGCGCCCCCAATATAAATAGGGATAATAGACCAATGCAATCGAGTCGCATAAATAGATACAAAGATGACACTCACTATTATTCCAAATAACACATTTACCACGTAACTAATAAATTTTTCACAATCAGTACGAGCTTTGGTTAGGATAGATAAGGTTTCACCACTTCGTTGATCTTCAAAAGCTTGATAAGGCAATTGCATGGAATGCTTTAAGCCATCAGTAAATAAAGCAGCTCCAAATTTTTGAATGATTACATTCACAATATAATCTTGAAAAGCTTTTGCTATTCTACTCACCATTGCAGTGCCCACTAATAACAATAACATCGTACTAACGCCTGTCAAAAACTGAGATTGGCTTCGAGCTGCCCCAGATTTATCTATTAAAGGACTTTTTGCAAATTCATCAATTAACTTTCCAAATATCATGGGATCAAATAAAGAAAAAGTTTGATTGATAGCTGCTAATATGAAAGCAAGTATGACGAGTGTTCTGAAAGGTTTAATGTATTGAATTAATATCTTCATAAGGAGGTACGATGGTGGGGGGATGTAATAAATTAAATTAGCTTTGGGGTTCTACGTACAATTCATTGTATTGTGCAATACAATCCAGTACTTCTTCGACGCCTGTTTTTTTCTCCGCACTTGTAACGAATCCTTCAGGTAAAAACGGAAGGGTATTACGAAGGGTTTCGAAAAAATCTTTTACGTTGCGTGCAACCACGCCAGGTTTTTCTTTATCAGATTTTGTGAATATAACTGTATAAGGAATTTCCCATTCTACTAATTGTTGGATAAACTCAATATCAATTTTCTGCGGGCTATGACGACTATCTACTAAAACAAATACACGATTCAGATTGGGTCTTTTCCTTAAATAGTTTTCAATCATTTGCTCCCATCTTCTTCTGCTACTTTGAGAAACCTTAGCGAAACCGTATCCAGGTAAATCCACAATAAACCATTTGCTTTGTTTGCCTCTAGTAGCCAACATGCTCGTAATCTCAAAATGATTAATCAATTGTGTTTTACCAGGAGTAGAAGATGTTTTAGCCAGATTTTTTTGTTGACATATCGCATTGATAATGGAGGATTTTCCTACATTGCTTCGACCAATAAAAGCATACTCTGGCAATCTGGTTGCAGGGCATTGATCAAAATTTGGACTTGAAATAACATAAGTAGCCTTCACAATTTTCATAAGAGTACCACCTATTTTTTAGGTGCAGTTTGTTTTTTGATGACCAGGCTATCCGCTGGGTAATTCGCTTTAAGTGAATCTCTAATACTTTGGGCCCAATCCATTAAAGTTGTCTTTTCGGCATCTGTTAATCGGGCTTCTTTATGAATCAAAGTATAAGAATATAATGGCATTTCACCTTCCTTAATTTGTTCAATCACTTCTTCTAATTTATGATTTTGTTTGGCGATTCTATAACCAGCAAATTCATTAAAATTAAAGTGTCGCTTACCGTCTTTTACATGATCGCCAATCCAATAGGCAATAGGTTGGATACTTGCATAAAATGGATAGTTGGTGTTATTGGAATGACAGTCAGCACAGGCTTTTGCCACAATCAATTTTACGCTATCAGGCATTGGGTAAAGAGTGGTAATATCCTTTTGAACATCACCAGAATTATTTTTAGTAGGTCGTACAAATTGTGCTATTAATAATAAAACAACAAGTACTAAAAGTATTTTTTTGATCATAAGGTTAGTTTAAGCAGCTATGCAATTAATGATGTAATTATTTGACGCTGTTAAGTTAACACATTTCCTGTCATTTCCGATGGAATAGGAAGTCCCATGATAGATAATATGGTAGGAGCGACGTCCCCTAATTTACCGGATTGAATGCTTCCTTGACCATCTTTATCTATTAAAAATAGAGGCACTAAATTTAAGGTGTGAGCAGTATTGGGGCTACCGTCTGCATTGATCATAAAATCGGCATTGCCATGGTCGGCGGTGACCAATAAAGTGTATCCGTTCTCCAAACCGGCCGTTACAATTTTTTGAACACAAGTGTCTACTGTTTCAACCGCTTTCACTACTGCACTAAATATGCCAGTATGCCCTACCATATCTGCATTGGCGTAATTCAGACAAATAAAGTCGGCTTCTCCTTTTTGAATCTCAGGCAATAATTTATTGGTTAATTCTTCTGCACTCATTTCGGGCTGCAAATCATAGGTAGCTACTTTGGGAGAAGCGGCCATTATTCTTGTTTCCCCTTCAAATGGAACTTCGCGTCCCCCATTAAAAAAGAAAGTGACATGCGGATATTTTTCAGTTTCAGCTATTCTGATTTGTTTTTTATGGTTCTGTGCTAAAACATCTCCTAAGGTATTTACTAAATTATCATTTTCAAATACCACTTCCACTCCTTTAAAAGTTTCATCATATCGCGTAAGGGTGGTATAATGAAGCGATAATTTTTTCATTCCAAATTCAGGAAAATCTTGTTGTGATAATACTTGTGTAATTTCTCTACATCTATCTGTTCTAAAATTAAAGCAAATCACAGCATCTCCTTCTTGAATGGTAGCAATGGGTTTGCCATTTTCGGTAATGATGGTAGGTTTAATAAATTCATCTGTGATGTCTTTTGCATAATTGGATTGGATAGCCTCCAACGCACTGTTTGCAGTAGGTCCTTCTCCTTTCACCATACCATCATAAGCCAATTGAATTCTTTCCCATCTTTTATCACGATCCATCGCATAATATCTACCACTTACAGTGGCTATTTTTCCTACACTTTTTGACAAATGGTTTTCTACTTTTTGAACAAAATCAAATCCGCTTTTGGGGTCAGTATCTCGACCATCTGTAAATGCATGAATGTAAACTTGAGTAAGACCATGTGCTTGACATAAATCACAAATGGCAGTTAAATGACTGGTATGAGAATGCACCCCACCATCACTCACTAAGCCTAATAAATGTAATGGCTTATTGTTTTGTTTGGCATATTCAATGGCGCCAATTAATGTTTTATTTTGAGTAAACTCACCTGTACGGATCGCTACATTGATTCTTTGTAATTCTTGGTAAACAATGCGCCCAGCTCCTAAATTAAGATGACCTACTTCACTATTTCCCATTTGCCCATCTGGCAAACCCACAGCTTCCCCGCAGGTGACTAATGTGCTATGAGGGTATTGTTGGAATAAACTGCTCACAAAAGGTACTTTTGCATGCTGAATTGCATCTGCATTAGGCACTTGTCCTAACCCCCAACCATCCATAATCACTAAAATTACTTTTTTAGACATCTTATAAACTTTTTAAAAGCCTTAACTTTGGTTTAAACTAAATTGTACCACAAAGTTTCAAAATACTAGGCACATTACAAACTTAAAGCGGATCTAATCCTTTAAATAATGAAATTCATTTCCCAAATACTCCTAATCAGTAGTTTTCTTTTTTGTTCCTTCAGTGGAAAGGCTCAAAATGAAACTGAAAACCTAGTGCAAACCCTGCAAACAGCCAATTTTAGCAATTTATTGTCATTCTGGGATGCAGTGGCAGAAGTGAATATAGTAGATCAAGTGTCTCAAAAACAATTAGCATCCTTGCAGGCCAATCAACAATTGCAGCTTTTTTTTAGTAACAAAAACATAGTGGGGTTTGAAAAAAGTGCTGAAAGAAAATTAGGCACCACCATTTATATTACCGGAAAATTATTATCAGCACAAGCAAAATATAATATTAGTATGCTGCTGCAGGAGTCCAAAAAAGGAATCGCGATAGTGAGTATTCGTGTGAATTAAATATTTTTATAATTCCAATTCTCATCCAATACTCATTCAATTCTCATTCAATTCTCATCTAATTCTCATCAAATACTCATCCAATTCTCATCCAATACTTATACTAAATATTAATCTTTCATTCTTATTCATTCCAATAACATGAGTAAAAAAAATAAAATCACATCCCCCTTTGTTTATAGTACCGATCCTCAAGCAATGGCAACTCCTGATACAGAGGAAGTGGAAACCTTATTGCCTGCAGAGCAACCCCTCCGTGTAATTTTAGAAACCAAGCATCGCGCAGGTAAAACAGTTACCATTGTGTATGGTTTTGTAGGGGCAATATCCGAAATGGAATTATTAGGAAAGGCATTAAAAAATCATTGCGGAACTGGAGGTTCGGTGAAAGACGGAGAACTTATTATTCAAGGAGACCATCGTCAAAAAGTGTTTCAATATCTGAAACAAAAAGGGTATCAAAAAGCTAGATTATAAAGAAAGGGTAAGTATTGGTATATTACTAGCGACTAATAGAATATTTCTAAATTCAATCGAGTTTTTAACTCGTTCACCAAAGGATATTGTTCAGCAATTCGCTCGAACTTTTGTTTGCTATTCAATTTTAAATGCAAGGGCACATCTTCTTTTTCACCCGCATCTACTAATATGCTAAATTGAATGGCTCTATTTTGAAATTGTTCCCAAACTTTTTCCATAAAATTCATGCGCTCTTGCTCCACAAATTTTTGAGCCGTTAAGGCCGATACTGTCACGGTAAAATGCACTTCATCTTCAATATTAAGTTGAGCTAATTTGAAAGTGCCCGCGGAAGAATGTTTTAAGCTTTTCTCTAAATACTGGGTATACTCATCCCAGCATTGTTGAAGTGCTTCCCTATTTAATGGAATGGATTCTTTAACTTCTTCAATTTTATATTGACTGCCATATTTTTGTTGAAGTGCGGCTAATAAATTCTTTTTATTTCCAGATTCAGTGGAGGTGCTTGTTATACTTGCAGCTGTTTCGGAGGTTGCTAAAGTAGAAACGGTGGGAGCCTTTGTAGTCGTTGATGTAATTGGAGCAGCTGGCTTTTGTGTACTCACTGGAGCTGTTTCAATGACTAATTTCGCCTGTTCATTCACTACCATTTTACCTAATGGCAAAATTCTTTTTGTTTTAATAGGGTAGTGGGTGTCAACTAGTTTTTTTTTTACTACTTGGCCGTCTTCCATGCTAAGTTCAATTGCTTGTTGTAAGAAATTGAGTTTAATAAGGGCCAATTCCACATGTAAACGTTTATTACGAGCCATTTTAAATTGAATCTCAGACTCATTTAAAATATTTAAGGCACTTACTAAATAAGCAGTACTTACTTTTTGTGCGGTAGTGGTGTATTGATCTCTCCAACCTTCTATGGATTCTAGTAAATGAGCACTTGCAGGATCCTTACACACTAATAAATTACGAATGAAGCTTGCAAAGCCATATAAAACCATATCTCCCTCGAAACCCTTTTGATTGATTTCGTCATATAACAACATCGCCTTTGTTAGCTCCTGATCGGTTAAATATTCTAATAATTTAAAATAATAGGCTTCGTCTAAAATATTTAAATGCTCTAAAGTATTAGCATAAGTTAAAGCACCATTAGAAAAACTTACAATTTTATCTAAAATACTCAAAGCATCACGCATACATCCTTCGCTTTTTTGAGCGATTAATTGAAGCGCATTTTTTTCCGCCTTGATTTTTTCTTTTTCAACAATTTCCTCTAAATGTGCTACGGTGTCATTAGAATTAATACGTCTAAAATCAAAAATTTGACATCTACTTAAAATAGTAGGTAAAATTTTATGCTTTTCGGTGGTTGCTAAAATGAAAATGGCATAGGGAGGAGGTTCTTCTAATGTTTTTAAAAATGCATTAAAGGCACTGGCACTTAACATGTGGACCTCATCCACAATATATACTTTGTATTTACCCGCTTGTGGTGCAAAACGAACTTGTTCTACTAAGGTTCTGATATCATCTACAGAGTTATTACTCGCCGCATCTAATTCATGAATATTTAAGCTGGCTCCTTTTTCAAATGAAACACAACTATCACATTCATTACAAGCTTCTCCATCCTTTGTGATTTTGGTACAATTTATAGTCTTCGCTAAAATTCGAGCACAAGTAGTTTTCCCCACTCCTCTAGGACCACAAAATAAAAAAGCGTGTGCTAAATGATTATTAAGAATCGCATTTTTGAGGGTAGTGGTAATATGAGACTGACCCACCACTGTGTTAAAGTTTTGGGGACGGTACTTACGGGCGGAGACTACAAAATTATCCATACTTGACGCGCAATATACACATTCAAAATCAAAACTTTTATTCTGGCAATTAAATCTTATCCCCCTTTTTTAGAAAGGTTATTTTTGGGTATAATCCATCTGCGGGTGACGCTCAAAAGGGTGTTTTTGGGTGTCAAAAATATAACGGAAGGTCACCATATGACGGCTTGGCGAAGCGTCTAGGCTTTTATAAATATTCAACATTTTAGGGTTCCAATCGGCCGCCCAACCCATTTCATATTGGTCGTAACTTTTTGTACGATTGATTAGTTTGTGACAAGCATTAATTAAAAAACTATCTACCCCTAAAGCTTGATATTTGGGCACCACTCCAAAAGCCAAACCTGTTAATCTGTCATTTGATTTATTCCACTTCATCCATAACAAATGTAGTTTTTGCCATAAACCCATTTTGCCATTAAAATGTTTGAAATATTGATTTACATCTGGAATATTAATAAACATTGCAATAGGCTCTTCTTTATAATAGGCAAACCATATCACTTTTTCGTCCATGATAGGTTTCAGGGTCTTAAATAATTTTAATATTTGAGGCAATGTGATTGCTTTTGCTTCACCGTGTTGTGCCCAAGCGGTATTATAAATAGTGACAAAATCCTCCGCAAATTTGGAGAGTTGATTTTTATCCAAATGCACTGCGCGGTAGTCTGATTTGGCAACAAATTTTTGGTAGCGTTCCTCAAACCTAGCAGGAAGTGGTTCTAGTAAACTCTTTTTGTAATAATACTGATTGTAAAAGTTTTGAAATCCATATTGAGTCAAAAGGCTTTCATAATAGTCTGGATTAAAAGACATGCCATACATGGGTTCCACTTCAAATCCTTCTACCATTAATCCCCACCACTTATCTCTGTCTCCAAAGTTTACAGGGCCATCCATGGCTTCCATGCCATTTTCTTGCAACCATTTTTTAGCGGCATCTAATAAAATAGTTGCGGCTTTTATATCATTGATGCAATCAAAAAAGCCCATACATCCTGTAGGATATTCGGTTCCCTTATTTATATATTCTTGGTAATAAAATGCTGCTATTCTACCTATAGTGTTCCCCGCATCATCTTGTAAGATCCATCTTGCGGCTGCTCCGTTTTTGAATAATTTATTTTTAGCAGGATCAAATACTTGCATCACTTCATTATCCAAGGGTCTAATAAAATGAGGATTGTGTTTGTTTAAAAGTGCATGCACTTCCACAAAAGCTTTTTCCGAACTATTATTATGAACTTGGATCAATTTCATGATTGCAAATTAAAATATTTTCAAAACACTTAATGCAAAAATGCCTGCAGTTTCCGTTCTTAATCGGGTAGGGCCTAAATGAATAGGAATGTATTGAGCTAAAATGGCTGCTTGAATTTCATCAGGAGTGAAATCGCCTTCGGGGCCAATGAGTAAAGCCAAGTCGGAAGAGGGTGTTATATTTTTGATATTAACTTTATCCGATTCTTCGCAATGGGCAATCAATTTTTGAGTCGCTTGGGTATTTTGTAAAAAATGATGAAATGATTGCGGTACTGATAATTGAGGCAGCCATACTTGTTGACTTTGAATCATGGCAGATTGCAAAATACCTTGCATTCTTTCCATCTTGAATCTTTCATGAATCGTGCGATGACAAATGAGAGGCACAATTTGTGTAACACCCATTTCGGTTGCTTTTTCAAACAACCATTCTAATCTTGTTGCGTTTTTTAATACAGAGATTCCTAAGATTATTTTTTGTGCAGGGGCTGTTATGCTTTTTTGTTGCTGCACTTTTACAACGGTATTTTTTTTATCTGCACTTTGAATAGTGGCTTCCAATAAATCTCCTTTACCATTGGTGATATCTAGGCGGTCCCCTTCTTGCAACCTTAATACTTGAATGGCGTGTTTGCTACTTTCCTCACTTAAAGTAAAATGAGTCAGACCGGGTGCGACAAGCGGCTCGTAAAAATAAGGTACAGACATAAAATGAGTTATTCGGTGAGGTTCCTTTTAAAAAGGCTGGTCTTCATTCAATCCTTCGTCAAATTCTCCTTCATTCATTTTACTTCCTTGAATAAAAAATCTGCCACCATCTCCTGCTGCAGTATTGCCTGTGGATGAAATAGGTTTGAAATTATTTCCTAAACCTGGAATGCCAGATTCGCCATCCCATTCTTCAAATCTTTGAATATCTAATCGGGCTCTCAATTTGATTAAATCCAAGGAACCATTACGATGCTTCGCTATACGAATATGTGTTTCACCTTGTGTGCTTTCTCCCATTTCATTGCTCATTACTTCGTAATATTCGGGACGATAAATAAACATAACCATATCGGCATCTTGTTCAATGGCTCCTGATTCACGTAAGTCACTCAATTGAGGCATCTTACTTTCCTTCCTGGTTTCTACCGCACGACTTAATTGAGATAATGCGATGATAGGAATATTTAATTCTTTTGCTAAAGCTTTTAAACTTCGCGAGATATTACTAATTTCTTGTTCACGATTTGAATTACGATCACCCGACCCACTCATTAATTGCAAGTAATCAATAATGATGATTTTTACATGATGTTTATTCACCAATCTTCTGGCCTTCGCTCTAAATTCAAAAATATTTAAGGCAGCCGTATCGTCAATATAAATAGGAGCGGACTCTAATTTTTTTATCCCTTTGGCATGCAATTGTTGGTATTCGTAATCCTCTAATTTACCACGTGAAATTTTTTCCATTTTAATTTCACTTTCAGCACTTAAAATTCTTTGCACTAATTGAGACGCACTCATCTCTAAACTAAAAAATCCAACAGGTTGTGGTTTGGTAGGATGTAATGCTGCATTACGTGCTAAGTTTAAAGCAAATGCAGTTTTACCTACCGAAGGACGAGCTGCTAAAATAATCAAATCGGTGGGTTGCCATCCGTAGGTAATTCTGTCTAGGCTTGCGTATCCACTAGGTACTCCCGAAATTTCATCCTTCTTAGTTCTTAGTTCATCAATACGATTAATCGCAGTAGCTAATGCATTTCCAATATCAACGAAATTCTTTTTTAAATAGTTATTCGTGATATTAAACATTTTAGTTTCACTATCATCCAATAAGTCAAAAACGTCGGTGCTATCTTCGTATGCATTGGCAATGACTTCGCCACTGATACGTATTAATTCTCTTTGTATAAATTTTTGTAATACAATACGTGCGTGTGCTTCAATGTTGGCAGTAGACACTACAACATTGGTTAATTTTGAAATGTAATAAGCGCCCCCCACTATATCTAAATGCTCTTGCATTTTTAATTCTTCTACCACCGTCAACATATCAATGGGCATATTTTTTTGCTGAAGGCTTTGCATAGATCTATAAATCAACTGATGTCCTTCTACGTAAAAACATTCTGGCTTTAAAATTTCCGTAACCGTATCAAATGCACTTTTTTCTAATAAGATGGCACCCAAAACTGCTTCTTCTAATTCTCTCACCTGCGGCGGAATTTTTCCGTACATCATGTTACTGATATCAACGCTGGGTTTCTTTTTGGTACGGTTGGTATTGATATTGGGAAGGGCCATAAATAGAAGCATTTTTACTACTGCGAAAATCAAACCAAATTAGGACTTCATGAAATTTAGTTTTGCAACCCCGTTTTTAACAGGGGGCTAGATATGGAATTCACATAAAATTGGAGTTATCCCCTAGTTGTACACCCTAACTTTGAGGTTATTCACCCCCTTTTTTGTATTTTTGAAGCTATACCATAAAGTTGAAGTATGACCATTAGTTATCGCTGGCTTAGCGAATATTTGCCGCAAACCATTCATCCCGAGAAATTATCTACCATATTAACTTCGATAGGGTTAGAAGTAGAGTCTTTGGAGCGTTACGAAAACTTCAAGGGGGGCTTGGCGGGTTTAGTGGTTGGTGAAGTATTGGAAGTGGTGCAACATCCCAATGCAGATAAATTAAAATTGACGAAAGTAAATATTGGTAAAGAAGCCCCTTTAAAAGTAGTGTGCGGCGCTTCCAATGTAGCAGTAGGTCAAAAAGTAGTGCTGGCGCCCGTGGGGACCACTATTTATCCTCATGGAAAAGAAGAAGGTATCACCATGAAATTGGCAAAAATTAGAGGAGAGGAGAGTGAAGGAATGATTTGTGCCGAAGATGAAATTGGAGTGAGTGATGATCATGCAGGAATTATAGTTTTATCTTCTGATATAGCAGTAGGCTCTTCAGTAGCCGACATTTATGAATATTATGAAGATTGGATTTATGAAATAGGTTTGACTCCTAATCGCATGGATGCCATGAGTCATTTTGGAGTTGCCAAAGATGTTTGCGCATATTTATCTTATCATGAATCCCCTGTACAAGCTAAAAGTCCACTCCACAGTACTTTGCAAAAAGATAATAAAGTAGCACCTTATAAAGTGATGATTGAAGATGAAAAAGCATGTGCTCGATATAGTGGATTAGTAATTGAAGGGGTCACTGTAAAAGCATCTCCCACTTGGTTGAAAAATAAATTACAAGCTATTGGCGTAAGGTCTATTAATAACATAGTAGACATCACTAATTTTATTTTACATGAGACAGGGCAACCATTGCATGCTTTTGATGCAGCTCAAATAAAAGGTCAAACTATTGTTGTAAAAAAGAATGCAGCAGGAACTAAGTTTACCACTTTAGACGGCACGGAACGAACCTTAACAGCAAATGATTTAACGATCAATGATATTGAAAAACCAATGTGTATTGCAGGTGTGTTTGGAGGCATTTCAAGTGGCGTCAAAGAAACAACGACTGCTATCTTTTTAGAAAGTGCATGGTTTGAAAATGTACATATTCGTAAAACATCGGTTCATCATGGTTTGAGAACCGATGCGGCTACTCGTTTTGAAAAAGGAGTGGATATTGCAGGTACCGTTAAAGTACTTGAGCGTGCTGCGCAAATGATACAAGATATTGCAGGAGGCACTTGTAGTGAAGTGGTAGATGTATATCCGCAACCCGCACAAAAAGTAAAAGTAACATTAACCTTTGCCTACTTAAAAAAATTAGGCGGTAAAGTATATACGCCGCAACAAGTAAAAATTATTTTAACAAGTTTAGGATTTGACATCTTACAGGAAACCGAAGCCAGCATTGAAGTTGCAGTGCCTTATCATAAACCAGATATTAGTATCGCTGCCGATCTTGTGGAAGAAATTTTGAGAATTGATGGCTTAGATAATATTGCTATTCCTACTTCTATCACTATTAGTCCTTCGATAGATCCTTTGGAGGCGAAAGAAAAGTTTAAAGATAAAATTGCTCAATTTTTAGTGGGTCGTGGGTACACCGAAATTTTGACCAATTCCATTACCAATAGTGCTTATTTTTCTGAAGAAGTATTATCCTCTTCAGTAAAAATGTTGAATAATTTAAGTGCCGAATTAGATGTCATGCGACCTTCTATGTTGGAAACTGGATTGGAGAGTATTGCCTATAATGTGAACCGCAAAAATACTTCCATTTCATTTTTTGAAATAGGAAAAGTATATGGAAAATCAAAGTCAGGAAATTATTATGAAAATGAACAATTGGCCGTTTACATTTCAGGAAAATCTTTTGAAGAAGGTTGGAGAAGTAAAGGGGTAGAACAAGATTTTTTTGTGGCGAAAGGGATTGCTCAATCTATTTTTGAATTATTAGGTCTTAAAAATGTTGATTTTCAAAATGCAGCTCCAGGAAAAGTTTCATTGGTGTGGAATAAAAAAAATCTCGGCTATTTAGAAGTAGTAGGAGGTAAAAAATTACAAGCATTTGGCATTAAGCAGCCGGTAGTATATATACAATGGGAGCTTGCTGCTTTATTACAAAGTTATCAGCAACAAAAAGTGGTCTATCAAGAAATTTCAAAGTACCCTTCCATTGAAAGAGATCTTGCTTTAGTTCTTGATCAGTCAACTTCCTATGATGCCATTCAGTCTTGTATTAAAGAAGCAAAGCTTTCTGCACTTAAAGATACGCGAGTATTTGATGTGTTTGAAAGTGAAAAGTTAGGGCATCAAAAAAAATCGGTGGCCATCAATTTTGTATTCAACGGGGAAGACAAAACATTGACGGATAGTGAAATTGAAAAGATGATGGGTAAAATGATTTCATTATTTGAAAAAAATATTCAAGCAGAAATCAGAAAATAACTAAATTCATTCTATCAAATTTTGTGCATGATTGATCTACAACCTTCTTTATCTCTATTACAGGAAAAGCTACAGCTTCTACTAAAGCGATTTGCTTCCCTTGAAAAAGAGCATCAGCAATTGCAAGCACAGGTGGCTAAAAAAGAGGAGCAGGTCCAAAACTTGCAGCAAAAATTGTTAGAAGAACAATCTAAATTAGCAGCCGCTATGATGAATCATTCCGAAATGAATCCTGCTGAGAAGGAAAAAATGGCACATAAAATTGACCAATACATTAAGGAAATTGATTCGGCTATTAAAAACTTGAATCCCTAAACCATGTCCGATACGAACCCTTCACCTAATTTGATTCCAATCAATATCACGATTGCAGATCGTACCTATCGAGTGAAAATTGATGCAAAGGATGAGGAGACAGTACGTAATACTGCCGCCTTGATTAACCAGAAGATGGTTGAATTCAAAAATGCCTATGCGGGTAAGGATATGCAGGATTATATTTCTATGGTCCTTTTGTGGTTCACTACCGAACAACAAAAGACTGGACAAAACCTATATGAGATAGAAAATGCTCAAAATCAAATAGAAACACTGACAACTTGGGTAGAAAAGGCACTTTCTAAGACATAATTGCCCCCCTTTGGGCCCTGAGTTTCCATTATTTAATTTATCTTCGTACCTGAACCTTTGACGCATTATAAAAAATCAAAATACGTCATCTTGTAATTTTTGTGTGAACGAAGCTTGCTATAGGTGACTATCAACGATTTATATATAATATTGGCTTAATGTAGAAACCTCATTAACTAAGAAAAAGGGGAGTATGAATTATTTTAAAAACACAAGAATTAAACAATGGATCAAACAATATTATTTGTCATCATTGGAGGCGTCTCCTTATTGGGAGGGGTGCTCGTCGGGAAATTAGTATTTGCCCGCAATACAAAGAAACAAGTCGAAGAAGCGGAAGCGCAAGCAGCCAACATTTTAAAGGAAACCGAACTAAGAGCTGAAACTATTAAGAAGGAAAAACAGCTTGAAGCGAAAGAACGTTTTGTGCAATTGAAAGCCGATCATGATCGTGAGGTATTAGATAAGAACAAAAAAATAGGAGAAGCTGAAAATAGAATTAAGCAAAAAGAAATTACGATTAATCAAAAAGAAGCTTCTATTGATAAGCAAGTAAAAGACAATGAAGCGATCAAGGAAAACTTAAATCGTCAAACTGAATTGGTGAATTTGAAACGCACCGAGTTAGAAAAACACCAAGAAGAACACATTCGTCGTTTGGAAAAAATTGCCAACTTAAGTGCAGATGATGCGAGACAACAATTAATTGAAAGTCTTAAGAATGAGGCTCAGAGCCAAGCTTTATCACTTCAACAAGAAATTATTGAAGACGCCAAACAAAAGGCAAATAAAGAAGCACGTAAAATTATTATACAATCTATTCAACGTACTGCGGCCGAAGTTGCCATTGAAAATACAGTGACTGTATTTAATTTGGAGTCGGATGAAATGAAAGGTCAAATCATTGGACGTGAAGGACGTAATATCCGTGCCATTGAAGCAGCAACTGGAGTAGATTTAATTGTGGATGATACACCAGAAGCAATCTTACTTTCCTCTTTTGATCCATTGCGTCGTGAAATTGCTCGTTTAAGTTTGCAACGTTTAGTTGCAGATGGTCGTATACACCCCGCTCGTATTGAGGAAGTGGTTGAAAAAACACGTCGTCAGTTAGAAGATCAAATTGCAGAAATTGGAGAACGAACTGTCATAGAATTAGGAATTCATGGTTTACATAAGGAGTTAATTAGAATCATTGGTAAAATGCGATTCCGTTCTTCTTATGGTCAAAACTTATTGATGCATAGTCGTGAGACCGCTAATTTATGTGGAATTATGGCAGCTGAATTAGGGTTGAATCCTAAATTGGCAAAACGTGCTGGATTGTTACATGATATTGGAAAAGTACCTGATGAAGAAACAGAATTAAGCCACGCATTATTAGGCGCTAAATTGGCTGAAAAATACGGAGAAAATCCTGCTGTTGTCAATGCCATTGGTGCCCACCATGATGAAATGGAGATGCAATATGTGATTTCACCTATTATCCAAGCTTGTGACGCTATTAGCGGGGCAAGACCTGGGGCTAGAAGGGAAATTATGCAACAATACATTCAGAGAATCAAGGACTTAGAAAACTTGGCTATGAACTACCAAGGGGTAGAAAAAGCTTATGCGATCCAAGCGGGACGTGAATTAAGGGTGATTGTGGAGGCTGAAAAAGTGTCTGATCAAACTTCTGACCAATTGAGCTTTGAAATAGCCCAAAAGATCCAGACTGACATGACCTATCCTGGTCAAATTAAGGTCACAGTGATCCGTGAAAAGAGGGCTGTAAACATTGCTAGATAGAGGATATTTAATTTTGAATCAAATAATTTGGATAATAAGGAGGGTTCGCCTACCTTTGCCGTCCGCAAAAAATAAGAATTATGAGCGCAGCCGTAAAGTTCGTACACGAACAATTGACCGCAAAAAAAGACTACCCAGCATTTAAAGCTGGTGATAATATTACCGTAAACTACAAAATCGTAGAGGGTGGTAAAGAACGTATTCAAAGTTTCCGTGGAGATGTGATTAAATCACAAGGAACCGGTGCTACTGCGTCTTTTACTGTACGTAAAATATCTGATGGAGTAGGCGTTGAACGTTTATTCCCTTTTTTATCTCCTAATATCGATTCTATCGTGTTAAACAAATCTGGTAAAGTTCGTCGTGCTAAATTGTACTACTTACGTGACAGAAGCGGAAAAAGCGCACGTATCAAGGAAAAAAGATTCTAGTATTTTTTCGAGGATCAATTTCACTCCAACTGATCATAGATTCCTTGAAAGATTATATAATAGATTAATTTATACTAAAGCGACTCATTTTTGGGTCGCTTTTTTTATGCTTTATTTAGCTTAATTCGCCTAAAAAATTGATGTATCTGTTTTATAATTACCTTACCTTTATTATTCTAAATTTAACATTATGGGCAACTTAGGATTTCAAGAATTATTAATTATCGGTGTCGTTATTTTAGTGATGTTTGGCGGACGTAAAATTCCTGAATTCATGCGTGGATTAGGAAAGGGTATCCGTGAATTCAACGATGCTAAAAACAATGTAAAGAAAGAAATCGAAGATGGAATTAAAGAAAAAGATGAAAAAGGCGCATAGTATTTTTATCTTCTAGTTTTATTTTTGATTCGGTTCTCCATTTATTTTTATCTACTTAATTATTAGCCTTTGTTTAGTTTTACTACAATCAAAGACTACCATGCTGCATTGCAAGTCAATCAACTTTCCTGTGCGCAGGTAGTTGACTTTTATTTATCCCAAATTGAAAAAAATAGTTCACTTCATTCTTTTCTAGAAGTTTTTAGGGAAGAAGCCAAACAACGTGCACTTGAATTAGATACATCAAGAGCGCAGGGGATTCCTATGGGAAAATTACATGGGGTAGTAGTGGGTATTAAAGATGTACTATGTTATAAAGATCATAAAGTATCTGCCGCTTCCAAAATATTAGAAAATTATACAGCGGTTTATTCCGCTTCTGCAATTGAAAAATTATTGTCAGAAGGTGCTATTATTATTGGAAGACAAAACTGCGATGAATTTGCGATGGGAAGTAGCAATGAGAATTCGGCATTTGGTCCAGTAAAAAATGGACTTGATCCTGATAAAGTACCAGGTGGTTCCTCTGGTGGCTCAGCGGTCGGAGTGCAAATGGATATGTGTATGGTGAGTTTAGGGTCTGATACGGGTGGTTCGGTACGTCAGCCTGCCGACTTTTGCGGAGTGGTAGGTTTAAAACCAAGTTATGGTCGTATTTCAAGATATGGATTAATAGCCTATGCTTCTTCATTTGATCAAATTGGAATTTTTTCAAAATCGGTAGAAGATGCAGCGATTGTTTTAGAAACGATTGCGGGTCAAGATGAAATGGATAGTACGGTTTCCAATTTACCTGTACCCACTTATTCACAACTTACAATAGGGACTCCAAAAAAGGTGGCCTACTTTAAAGAAACTATTTCTCATCCGGATTTGGATCCTGAAATGAAAACTCAATTCATTGCTTATATCAAAGAATTAGAACAAAATGGATATACAGTGGAAGCTATTGATTTTTCATTATTATCTTATGTAGTACCTACTTACTATGTTTTAACGACGGCAGAAGCTTCTAGTAATTTATCACGATATGATGGAGTAAAATTTGGACATAGAACACAACAGTCTATATCCGACTTAACGGAGTTGTATAAATTAAGCAGAACAGAAGGTTTTGGAGAAGAAGTACAAAGACGTATTTTATTAGGCACATTTGTTTTGAGTGCCGGATATTTTGATGCCTACTTCACCAAGGCGCAACAGGTTCGCAAACAATTAGTCAATTTTACAGAAGATTTTTTTTCAAAATACGATATACTTATTTCTCCTACCGTTCCAAGTACTGCTTTTAATTTAGGCGAAAACCATCAAACACCTACTCAGATGTTTTTGGCGGACATATACACGGTGTATGCTAATTTAGTAGGGATACCTGCTATTTCGATACCTTTATTCAAACATAGCAATGGGATGCCTTTTGGTTTGCAAGTCATGAGTGCCTCCTTTCATGAAGAAGCCTTATTCGCATTCAGTGCTACCCAAATGAACAAGAATCATAGCGCATGAAAAATTGGAAATCCATTGTAAGAATCACAGGTGTGGGCATTTGTGTCCTCCTTCAAATGGGCGCTTTTGCATATCAGAAGGATTCCACTATTCAGGCCAAGAAAAAAGATACGCTTCTTGCTAAAAGTCAAAAACCCAACCTTAAAATAGATAGTTCTCGTCAACCTAGGGTAGAATTTGAAAGTTTGTTTACGGTGGTGAAGACGGATGTCAAAAACAATCCATTACAATATCAGATCAATGACAAAGCCATTAGTTTTATTCAAACTTATATGGATAAACAAGGCCCAGAATTAATTAAAATGAAATCATGGGCTAAACCTTATTTCAATTTGTATGATCTGATTTTAGAAAGTAGGGGTATACCCACTCAATTGAAATATTTAAGTGTGATTGAAAGCCATTTAAGCAGCAATATAGTTTCTTCGGCGGGTGCGGTAGGTCCTTGGCAAATTATGCCCGATGAAGCACAAAGATTAGGACTTAAATTAATGCCTGTAGATGAGCGGACCGATTATCAAAAAAGCACCCTTGCTGCTGCCACTATTTTAAAAGAATTGTATGATGAATTTGGAGATTGGTTATTAGTGGTTGCCGCCTATAATGGAGGCGCTGGAAGATTGCGTCAGGTGATTCAAAAAATGAAGTCTAAGGATTTTTGGGAAATACAATATTCATTGCCTCTAGAAACACGCGATCATGTCAAAAAGTTCATAGCTACCAATTATGTTTTTGAAACAGATCAAATACAAGCTACACAAACCAAAAATCTTCCAGATAAAAAAGGTTATACTAATACAGCTAATCTTTCAAAGGTTATGATTAAAGGAAGATATAGTGTTGCAGTGATTGCGGAGTGGGTTCGTATCCCATTGAATACTTTATTGCAATTAAATCCGCAGTTGGAAAAAACAGTAGCAACCGGTAAAGCATTTGAGTTGCAATTGCCTAAGGATAAATTAGAATTTTTCGAGGCGCATAAAAATGAAATACTTCAAGCTTCCATCAAGGCGCTGTATCAAATCAAGGATTAATAGTCGTCGTCAAATTCATCCTTCTCGTCAAATAAATCATCGTCGTCATCGTCCAAACCTTTTATATCATCGTCTAAGGAAAAATCATCGTCATCTTCCTTCTTGAGTTTGCCTGGTTTTTTGGATGCTTTTTTAGGCATATCAAATTCTTCGAAATCGGGATCCCAGCTATCCTCCTCTTCTGAAGCATCCCAATCATCTTTTACTTCTTCCTCTTCTTCAACATCATCTTCCTCTTCCACTTTTTTCTTTGAAGTAGGTTTACTTAATTTATCCGCTTTAATAGCACTTGATGCGGATACTTTTTTTTCCTTAATTGTTTTTACTGCCATAAGTAGTTCAAAATTACGCTGTAAAATTTCAACTGAAAATTTTATTTACCAAAAAAAATGAGTCTTTTTTTTAAAAAAAATAATGCGACTAAAATGGATTATTTTTTGTATTTATTCTATACTTTATAAATGTATGATTTGATCTCGGCCAGGGCCATTAGAAACATATTTTACGGGTACCCCTAAATATTCATTTATAAATTTTATATATGATTGCATGGTATCGGGCAACTCGCTCAGGTTTTTCATTTTGGTGGAATCAACATTCCAGCCTGCCATCTTTTTCCATATGGGAGTGACTGGGGTGCCTACTATTTGGAAAGGAACATATTCTATTTGCTTGCCTTCCATTTCATAAGCGATTCCTAACTCTAATTCTTTGAAAGAATCCAAGATATCAGCCTTGGTCATGATAATTTGTGTTACACCATTAATCATGCAGGCAAACTTTAATGCGACTAAGTCAATCCAGCCACATCTGCGTGGGCGACCTGTGGTAGCCCCAAACTCACTTCCAATTTTTCTTAATTCTTCCCCTTTTTCATCATGCAGTTCGGTAGGGAAGGGTCCACCACCTACGCGTGTGCAATAAGCTTTAGAAATGCCATACACTTCGCCAATTAATTTAGGAGAAATACCTAAGCCGGTACATACTCCCGCGGAAATGGTGTTAGAGGAAGTTACAAAAGGGAAGGTTCCAAAATCGATATCTAACATGGATCCTTGGGCGCCTTCTGCTAATACTTTTTTCCCTTTAGATATTTGCTCATTAATAAAATATTCGCAATTAATAATGTTCAGCGTTTTCAAAAACTCAAGACATTCAAAAAATTCGGTTTCCATTTCACTGATGTCTTCATTGAAATTAAAACTATCTAATATTTTTTGGTGCTTCATGCGAAGCGCAATGTATTTACTAATAAAATTTTTATGAAGCAAGTCGCCCACTCTTATAGCGTTGCGCCCTGTCTTATCCATATATGCAGGCCCAATTCCTTTGAGGGTGGATCCAATTTTACTTTCTCCTTTAGATAATTCAGAAGCCTTGTCTAAGGCGCGGTGTGATGGGATAATAATATTAGTGCGTTCTGAAATGAATAAGTTCTTTTTCACATCTACCCCCATCGCAGCTACTGCATCACATTCTTTTTTTAATGTCACTGGATCTAATACTACTCCATTGCCGATGATATTAATTTTATCTTGATGAAAAATGCCCGAAGGAATTTGATGTAATACCATTTTAGTTCCGTTCACATATAAGGTATGCCCCGCATTAGGGCCTCCTTGGAACCTCGCAATCACATCGTATTGTGGGGCGAAATAATCAACAATTTTTCCTTTTCCTTCGTCACCCCATTGAAGTCCTAATATTACGTCTACCATGATTTTGTATTTGAGATAGCAAAAATAAGTATTGGATAGTTTATTACCTATTTAAACCTCCACTAAAAGTATTAAGTTTTACACAGTTTCGGTATCAAATCTGTTAACTTGTTGTATGCCCTCTAAGTCTTTAATTTTAGACACCAGGACTTCTAATTCATCCTTGTCATGTACATACACTTTGATGGTCCCCTGAAATAAACCATCTTTCGATTCGATCGTTAAGGCCGCAATATTAATTTTAAGATCACCGCTTATAATGGTCGTAATTTTATTCACAACCCCCACATCATCCATTCCAATGATATTTAACCCAGTAAGGAAGGAGATTTCTTTATTTTTAGCCCATTTAGTTTTAACCACTCTATGTCCATAATTAGCTAACAGCTGTGTGGCGTTGGGGCAGTTGGTTCGATGTATAATTAAGCCTTTTCCGGTACTAACAAATCCAAAAACGTCATCTCCCGGAATGGGGTTGCAGCATTTCCCCAAAGTATATTTGATTCTGTCACTTGATTCTCCAAAAATAATGAGTTCAGATTCTTTCTTGGGTACAGGTTTTGGAGTATTCGTATCTCCTGGAACCATTTCTGGTGGAACAACAATGGGTTTCGGTGCTTCAATTTTATCTCCAATGACTTGGAATAATTTGAGTTCCTTTAAATCAAGTTGTTTTTTGGCAATCAAATAGTGTAAATCCAGATGACTATTTAATTTATAGTAATTCACCAAATGATCAATATTGAATGAACTATAGGCTGCTCCAATTCCTTCTAATTTTCTTTGAAGCGTGTATTTGCCTTCTTCTGCAATTGATTTTTTTTCTTCTCTTAAGGCATCTTTAATACTATTCTTAGCTTTTGCAGTGACTACATTATTTAACCAATCTTCATTGGGTTTTTGT
Source organism: Chitinophagaceae bacterium (assembly GCA_947372105.1). Lineage (GTDB taxonomy): Bacteria > Bacteroidota > Bacteroidia > Chitinophagales > Chitinophagaceae > Sediminibacterium. The sequence continues at coordinate 15,391 of CANBSH010000001.1, read as the reverse complement.
TTGTTACTAGTAATGATCTCAATTTGATCTCCACTTCTTAATTTATGGGAGATAGGTACTAGCTTATGATTCACTTTAGCACCAATACATTTAGAACCAATGGCGGTGTGTATGTAAAAGGCAAAGTCTAAAGCAGAACTATTGGTGGGTAGCATCTTCACTTCTCCCTTAGGAGTATATACATAAATTTCTTCCGCTAAAAAAGAGGTTTTAAAATCTTGTAAAAAATCGATGCCTTCTTCTTGTTGATTGCCTAAGGCTTCTCTTATTTGCACAAACCATTTATCAAAACGATCTTCATTTTGAGTCCCTTCTTTATATTTAAAATGCGCAGCCAAACCTTTCTCAGCAATTTCATTCATTCTTTTAGAACGTATTTGTACTTCCACCCATTTACCTTGTGGCCCCATCACAGTAGTATGCAAGGCTTCATACCCATTGCTTTTAGGATTGCTCAACCAATCACGAAGTCTTTCGGGCGAGGGGAGATATTCATCTGTAATTAAAGAGTATACTTTCCAGCAGGCTTCTTTTTCTTTATCTATGGGAACATCTAAAATAATCCGAATTGCAAAAAGATCATATACTTCTTCAAAGCTGACTCCTTTCTTTTTTATTTTATTCCAAATAGAGTGAATGCTTTTTGGACGTCCATGAATTTCATACTCAAAATCACCTTCCGATAATTTATCTTTTAAAGGTCTAATAAATTCATTGATATACTTGGTACGTTCTCTTTTGGTTTCTGCTAATTTTTTAGCAATTTCTTTATAGGTAGCAGGCTCCAAATATTTCATGGATAAATCTTCCAGCTCTGTCTTGATATTATACAAACCCATGCGATGAGCCAAGGGGGCATACACCCAAATGGTTTCCGATGCAATTTTTAATTGCTTTTCTTGCTTCATGGAATCCAGCGTACGCATATTGTGCAAGCGATCTGCTAACTTAATTAAGATCACTCTAGGGTCGTCGGTTAACGTGAGTAAAATCTTTTTAAAATTTTCGGCTTGCTGACTACTATTCGCATCCATCACTCCCGAAATTTTGGTGAGACCATCTACAATTTTAGCAATCTCATTTCCAAATTCATTTTTAACATCGTCTAAGGTGAGGTCGGTGTCTTCAATAGTATCATGAAGCAAAGCGCAAATGGTACTTCGAACGCCTAATCCAATTTCTTCCACACAAATCATCGCTACAGCAATAGGATGTAAAATATAAGGCTCGCCACTTTTTCGACGCATGGTTTGGTGCGCTTCCGCAGCCATTTCAAAAGCAGTACGTAATAATTCTTTGTCTCCTTTTTTTAGTTTAGATCGAATGGTGCGCAAAAGGGCACGATAATGTCGAACAATTTCTTTTTTTTCTTGTTCTTCATTTAATTGGTAAGTGCCTGCTACCGTAGGGTCCATATGTGATTCCGATAACTCCATTTGATAACGAAAATACGTAAAAGGGCTAGGATTTTTACATCAAATACACTTATACTGTAACTTTGCACCTTATGTCTACAGCTCCGACTAAATCCGTCTTTAAAATATCCCTCTTAAAAAGGGTGTTTTCATTTGTACAACCCTATCGTTTCATTTTCTGGGGCAATCTTTTTTTATCTGTTTTGTTGGCATTTTTCACACCCGTACGTCCTTATTTAATTCAAGCCACTGTCAATGTAGCTATAGGAAAGCAAGTGAGTTTACCTTCTTGGGTTCACTTTTTTTTACCTAAAGATGCTTTTGAGAGTGCCATCCAGCTCATTTTGGCAATCAGTTTATTTCAAGTTGCTTTTATTATTATAGAAACACTTTGTAGATTTCTTTTCACTTTTGGAATGGCGTGGCTAGGGCAGCAAGTAATTCGTGATTTAAGAGATAAAGTGTATTACAAAATCATGCATTGGGAAATGCGACAATTTGATAAAACGCCTATTGGTACATTAACGACTCGAACCATTAATGACATTGAAAGTATCAATGACATTTTCTCTGATGGATTAATTCCTATTATTGCTGATTTACTTACTATTGTGGTGACTTTAACGACTATGTTTTTTATTAGTTGGCAACTCACTCTAATTTGTTTGATACCTTTTCCTATTATGTTGGTGGCTACTTATTTTTTTAAAGAAAGCGTGAATAAAAGTTTTATTCAAGTTCGTAATGCAGTAGCGGCTTTAAATAGTTTTGTACAAGAGCATATCTCAGGAATGGCGGTAGTGCAAGCTTTCGCAGCCGAAGAAAAGGAAATGAAAAAATTCACTCAAATTAATGAAACACATAAAGCAGCAAATATTAGAGCCATTTTTGCTTATTCTGTTTTTTTTCCGGTCGTAGAAGTGGTCTTGGCAGTAAGCATTGGTTTAATAGTTTGGTGGGTAGCAGATCAAACCTTAGATGCCGGGTTATTAGTAGCGTTTATTTTATTTTTAAATCAAATTTTTAGACCCTTAAGAATGATTGCAGATAAATTCAATGTCTTGCAAATGGGGATGGTAGCAGCCGAACGTGTTTTTAAAGTTTTAGACAATGAAGATGTGACTTTAAATGAAGGGACTTTATCTCCTGCACACATTCTAGGTAAAATTGAATTCAAACAAGTGCAATTTGGATATCAACCACCACAATGGGTATTAGATGATTTAAGCTTTACGGTAGAAGCGGGTCAGACAGTTGCATTGGTAGGACACACAGGAAGTGGGAAAAGTTCTATCATTAGTATATTGAATCGTTTGTATCCGTATCAGAGTGGTCAAATATTATTAGACAATCAACCCATTGAATCTTATACATTAGATAGATTAAGAGCAGGTATTGGTGTTGTACTACAAGATGTATTTTTATTTTCAGGATCGGTTTGTGACAATATCACTTTACGTAATCCTGCTATTACATTAGAGCAAGTAGAGGCTGCAGCAAAGATGATTGATATGCATGATTTTATTATGCAATTACCAGGGGGGTATCAATATCAAGTGATGGAAAGAGGAGCCACATTGAGTTTGGGGCAAAGACAATTACTTAGTTTTATTCGAGCATTATTGTACAATCCATCCATTTTAATCTTAGATGAAGCAACTAGTTCTATCGATACGGAGAGTGAACAATTAATTGAAAAAGCAATTGACACACTTATAAAAGGGCGAACTTCAATTGTGATTGCACATCGTTTATCTACCATTCGCAAAGCTTCTAAAATCATTGTTTTGGAGAAAGGAAAAATTAAAGAAATGGGTACTCACCAGGAGCTCTTGCAATTAGGGGGTTCTTATGCTACTTTAAGTGAGATGCAATTTGCTCAAAAGTAATCCATTACTTTCTCAAGACATTGACTTTCAGTTAGTTACTAATTTTTATTTTTTCTCTTTTTGTGCTAAAGTTTCCTTTGAAAATTCCTCTTTTTAAGCGGCTTTATTCCTATCTTTGCCGCAAATTTTGAGATAGACATGCGTTGTAACCCTTTTAAATCCATACTAGTAGCGACTTTCAGCCTTTTCGCAATGGCTTTTTCAGCTCCTCTTTTTGCCAATGAATCTCCGGCACCTAAAGAAGAAGGAAGTTTTAATGTAACTGAAACTATTTTGGAACATATTAAGGATGATCATAGTTGGCATTTGTGGGGTCATGTATCCGTGCACTTACCTGTCATTTTAAAAACATCCAAAGGCTTTGAAACTTTTTCTTCCGAAAAATTAGTAGATGAACACCATGAGCCAGTTGTGTACAAAGGGAATTTTGATTACAAGTTATTTGAAGGCAAAATTAAAATTGTAGATGCGCAAGGAAATTTAGATAAAGTAGCCAGCCAACAACTTTGGGATCTTTCCATTACTAAAAACGTAGCAAGTTTATTTGTTTCTGTTTTGATCTTATTGTTTGTCTTATTAATTTCTGCTGCTGCTTATAAAACTACTGGAGTGACTTCGGCTCCAAAAGGGCTTCAATCTTTTATGGAACCTATTATTTTGTTTGTGAGAGATGAAGTAGCTGTTCCTAATATAGGCGCTAAAAAAGCGGGTAAATACATGCCTTTCTTATTGACTATTTTCTTTTTAATCTTGACCAATAATTTTTTAGGATTAATTCCTTTCTTCCCTGGTGGAGCTAATGTGAGTGGTAATATTGCTTTCACGATGACTTTGGCAGTTTGCGTATTTATAGTGGTAAACTTAAGCGCTAACAAAAGTTATTGGGAGCATATTTTTTGGATGCCTGGCATGCATTGGAGTATGAAATTATTTTTAGCTCCTATTGAATTGATTGGGGTATTTACAAAGCCTATTTCATTAATGATTCGTTTGTTTGCGAATATTACTGCAGGGCATATTCTAGTATTAAGTTTGATTTGTTTAATTTTTATATTCAAAACTGTTTTCGCTTCTGCGATTGCAGTTCCTTTTGCAGTATTCATTGGTATGATTGAATTATTGGTTGCATTTTTGCAAGCTTTTATATTCACCATGTTAGCGGCTATGTATATTGGAATGGCAACCGAAGAGCATCATCACGATGTGCACGAAGCACATGATGCACATGGAGAACATAAAGATTTAGCACATCATTAAAAAATATTTTAACTTTTTTTCTATAACAATTAAAACGTAAAAAAATGGTAGTAGGAAGTGTTGCCGCAATCGGCGCTGGATTAGCTGCTATCGGTGCCGGAATTGGTATCGGTCAAATTGGTAAAGGTGCTGTTGAAGGTATTGCTCGTCAGCCAGAAGCTGCTAACGAAATTCGTTCTAACATGATTGTTGCTGCTGCGTTCGTAGAGGCTGTTGCCTTATTCGCGGTGGTGGTTGCCTTATTAGGTAACGGATAATCAAGTAACGATTTCCAAATGATTATAGGCCCTAGCACAGGGCGAAGGGCCTATAATTTTTAATGAAATGATTTATAAAAGATAATTTGAATAATATGTTTTTAGAAATAAACCCTTTAGTACTTCCCGATATTGGTTTGGTATTTTGGAATACCATTGCCTTTTTGGTATTATTAATCGTATTGGGAAAATTTGCTTGGAAGCCCATTTTAAAAGCCATTCACGATCGCGAAAGTGGGATTGAAGATGCTTTGAAAAAAGCAGACAAAATGAAAGCTGAAATTGCAGCTATGCAAAATGAAAATGAAGCATTGTTGGCAAAGGCTCGTGAAGAAAGAGCTACCTTAATTAAGGAAGCAAAAGAAGCTTCTGAAAAAATGGTAGCGGAAGCTAAGGATAAAGCAAAATCTGAATACGACAGAATTGTTGCTGATGCACAAGCGGCTATCACACAGCAAAAAAATGCAGCTATCACTGAAGTTAAAAATCAAGTGGGAAGTTTAGTAGTGGAAGTGGCAGAAAAAGTATTAAGAAGAGAGTTGTCCAATAAGGCGGATCAAGAAAAGTATATTAAAGAATTAGCGGACGGAGTTAAGTTAAATTAAAAAGAATAAAATGTCGAATGCACGTTTAGCAGGCAGATACGCAAAAAGTTTACTTGACTTGGCTATTGAACAAGGTCAATTAGAAACTGTCTATGCAGATATGAAATATGTGCAAGCGGTTTGTAAAGCCAGTGTTGAATTGGTGAATTTATTGCGTAGCCCTATCATTAAAGCAGATCAAAAAAATAGTATTCTTACCGCAGTTACAAAAGATAAAGTAAGTGTTTTGACAGCTTCTTTTAATGTTTTGTTAGTGAAGAAAGGGAGAGAAGGAGAATTACCAGAAATGGCAAATGCTTTTATTGAACAATACAATGCATTAAAAGGGATTCATCAAGTCACATTAACAACTGCAGTGGAAGTAAGTGATGATATCAAAAAATCAATTGAGCAAAAAGTGAAATCTTCTAATGAGTTTGGTTCTGTTGAATTAACCACTCAAACGAATCCCGATTTAATTGGTGGATTTGTTCTAGAGTTTGATAATAATTTATTAGACGCAAGTGTTTTGAGAGATTTAAAAGATATTAAAAAGCAATTTTTGAATAACGAGTTTATCAGTAAAATTTAAAAAATAAAATACATTAAAATATATATTTATGGCGGACATTAAACCAGATGAAATTTCAGCGATACTTAGACAACAACTAAGTAATTTCAATGCAGCTGCTGATTTGGAGGAAGTGGGAACCGTATTACAAGTGGGTGATGGTATTGCCCGTGTGTATGGTTTAAATGGAGTAAGAAGTGGTGAGTTGGTGGAGTTTGAAAACGGCACCAAAGCAATTGCTCTAAACTTGGAAGAAGACAATGTGGGTGTGGTATTGATGGGTGATAGTAAAAGCATTAAAGAAGGAAACAAAGTAAAAAGAACGGGCGAAATCGCTTCTATTAAAGTAGGAGAAGGTTTAGTAGGTCGTGTTATTAATACTTTAGGGGAACCTATTGATGGCAAAGGCCCTATTCAAGGTGATTTATATGAAATGCCATTGGAGCGTAAAGCACCAGGGGTAATTTTCCGTGAGCCAGTTAAGGAACCATTACAAACAGGTATCAAAGCAATCGATGCGATGATTCCAATTGGACGTGGTCAACGTGAGTTGGTTATTGGTGATCGTCAAACAGGAAAGACTGCTATTTGTGTAGATACTATCATAAATCAAAAAGAATTTTTTGATGCTGGGAAGCCAGTGTATTGTATCTATGTTGCGATTGGACAAAAAGCATCTACCATTGCTGGTGTGATGAAAACTTTAGAAGACAATGGAGCAATGGCATATACTACTATTGTAGCTGCACCTGCTGCAGATCCTGCACCATTGCAATTCTACGCACCATTTGCTGGAGCAGCGATTGGTGAATTCTTCCGTGATACAGGTCGTCCTGCATTAATTGTATTTGATGATTTGTCAAAACAAGCAGTAGCCTATCGTGAAGTTTCTTTATTATTACGTCGTCCTCCAGGTCGTGAAGCATATCCTGGTGATGTATTCTATTTGCATAGTCGTTTATTAGAGCGTGCTGCAAAAGTAATTGCAAATGATGAGGTCGCTAAAAATATGAATGACTTACCTGCTTCTATCAAACACTTGGTAAAAGGAGGAGGATCATTAACTGCATTGCCTATCATTGAAACACAAGCGGGTGACGTTTCTGCATACATTCCAACCAACGTAATTTCTATTACTGATGGTCAAATCTTCTTAGAAGGTAACTTGTTTAATGCAGGGATTCGTCCAGCGATTAACGTAGGTATATCTGTAAGTCGTGTGGGTGGTAATGCGCAAATTAAATCTATGAAAAAAGTATCTGGTACTTTGAAATTAGACCAGGCTTTATACCGAGAATTAGAAGCATTTTCTAAGTTTGGTGGTGATTTGGATCCAGCTACTAAAAATGTAATTGATAAAGGTGCTAGAAACGTAGAAATTTTAAAACAAGCACAATACACTCCGTTCTCTGTTGAAAAACAAGTAGCTATCATTTATTTAGGTACCAATGGTTTATTGAAAGAAGTATCGGTACGTAAAGTGAAGGAGTTTGAAGCACATTTCTTATTAGAAATGAGCAACAAATTACCTAACGTTTTAGCAGAGTTCAAAAAAGGTAATTTACCTGAAGATGGATTAAAGCAAATGGTAGAATTAGCCAATAGCATTATCCCTCAATACAAATAATATTAGTTAATATTAAATTGATATAAAAACCCCGAACTAAGTTTGGGGTTTTTTGTTATAAGGGTATGGCAGTCATTAAAGTAGATAATATTAGCAAGCATTTTGGCGCTCTCAAAGCGGTAGATGATGTAAGCTTTGAAGTGCAGGCTGGTCAAGTATTTGGTTTTTTGGGACAAAATGGATCAGGAAAGAGTACCACCATTCGTATGCTTTTATCCCTTATCCATCCTAGTAGTGGAAATATTGAGTTATTTGGAAAGTCCATACTAAAAAACAGAGCTGTTATTTTAGAACAAGTGGGTGCGATTATTGAGAGGCCCGATTTATATCCTTATTTAAGTGCGACCGAACATTTGCAATTATTTGCCAAAGTAAGAAAACAAAAAGTAGCTGCAAGCAATATTACTAAAACTTTGGAGCAAGTGGGATTGGCCCACCGTGCCCATGATAAAGTGCAAAGTTTTTCATTGGGAATGAAACAGCGTTTAGGAATAGCGATTGCACTAGTGCATAATCCCAGCTTAATTATCTTAGACGAACCTACCAATGGATTAGATCCACAAGGCATTGCAGATATTAGAGCCTTGATACAACATTTAGCTAAAGAAGAAGGGAAGACCGTTTTTGTTTCCTCTCATTTACTTTCCGAGATAGAGCAAGTGGCCAATCAAATATTAATTATACATCAAGGCAAAAAAATGGTGGAGGGGTTGACGAAGGAATTATTAGATCCCGAAAAAAGAGTGGTACAAATAAAAACGTTAAATGATGAGCAAGCATTAGCTACTATTTTGTCAAGTAGTTTTAGTCCATATATTTTACCCCGAAAAGAAGGTGTCTTTTTGAAATTACCTACACAGGCTATTCCATTATTAAATGACACCCTTGTTAAAGCAGGCATATCCGTCATAGGAATTGAAGCCAAGAATTCTTTAGAAGATTATTTTTTACAAATTACTTCAAACGCTTAATTATGTGGTCGCTCATACAAATAGAATTATATAAAATATTTAGACGCCCTAGAACCTATATTGCTTTTGGAGCTATAGCTGCATTAATAGTTGTGATACAATTGGGTTTAAAAATTGATGGAGATGCCTATGCGGGTTTTTTAATGAAAGATATCAATGATACTTTAACGGTAGATGGCAAAGTGTTAAATGGTTATTTGATTTGTTATATCTTATTACAATTATTGCTAGTGCATGTTCCTTTGCTAGTAGCGTTGATTGCGGCAGATATGATTTCGGGGGAAGCTAATTTAGGCACGCTTCGTTTGTTGTTTACTACTCCTTATAGCAGAACCCATTGGGTATTGGCTAAATTTATTGCAGCTAGTATTTACACCATTTTGCTTTTAATATGGTTGGCCTTTCTGGCGCTATTTGTAAGTATGTGGATTTTTGGAACAGACGATTTGTTTTTAATGAAGTCTAATTATGTAGTGTTGATAGAGCAATCGGATGTGCTTTGGAGATATGTGGGAGCTTTTGTTTTTGCAAGTTTTTCTTTGCTAACCGTTACCAGCCTTGGATTTTTAATGTCAAGCATGTCTAACAATTCAATTGGGCCTATTGTAGGAACCATGAGTGCTATTGTTTTTTTTACCATATTAAGTACTTTAAACATTCCATTATTCAACCTGGTGAAACCTTATTTGTTTACTACCCATATGAATAATTGGAAAGAATTTTTTGATATTAAAGTGAATTTAAATAATGAAGCCATTAAAGGAAGTATTTTAAACATACCTAAAATTAAGACTTCGCTTTGGGTGCTCACGATGCACATTATTTTATTTGTAACGGCTTCTGTGATTATTATAAAGAAAAAAGATATACTCAGTTAAGATGCGAATGAAAAAATATAAACATATTATAGGATACTGCACACTATTGATGTGCAGTGTATTGATTTCTTTAAATGCAATGGCTCAAAACGACCCTTTGATTGAAAAAGTGAGTCAAAAATTGGGGCTAGTGAATGATTATGTAGCAGAAGGCGTAATGAAAACCGATGTATCTTTTATTAAAGCTTCTCTTGGAAAAGTAAAAGTGTATTTTAAGAAACCTAATTTATTAAAAGTAAAAAAAGACGGGGGGATATCCTTGTTACCTAGGGGAGGAGTGTCTCTTACGATAAATAGTTTATTAAATACCAAACAATACACTACCATTCCTGCCGGCACTCAGCAGCTCAATGGTAAAAACTTGACTGTGATTAAATTAATCCCTACCGACGACAATTTGGACTGGGTGATTTCTACTTTATGGATTGATCCTCAAGAAGCATTAGTGTATAAGACTGCTACTACTACTAAGGAAAACGGTAGTTATGAAATTACGATGCAATATGGTGAATATGCCCATCAAGGTCTCGCTAGTAAAATTATTTTCAGCTTTAATACCAAGGATTACAAATTACCCAATGGCATTACATTAGAATTTGGAGACGAAGACCCCGCAGCTAAACAAAAAGCACTTAAAAATAAAAAAGGAACTATCGAAATCACTTATTCCAAGTATACTATTAATAAAGGAATACCAGCTTCTATTTTTAAGTAATACCAGCTTCTATTTTTAAGTAATATGTTTTAAATTGTGGCATGTCTCCAAAATTAATTCTCTTTTTTTTGTTGTTCATTACCCAAATAGGTAATACCCAAGTGGGTTCTTTTCAAAAAAATATGGAAGGGGCGGTTTTGTTTTTTGATCAGTGTCAAACTAAGGATCAATATCTTTTAGCGATTGCTAAAATGGAGGAGTTGCATCTAAATTATCCCAAAGAGTGGTTGCCTCCCTATTATATTTCACTTGTGAAATCACGATTGAGCATGAAAAAAATGTTAGATCATCCGGATGTAATTGCAGACGAAGCGATTGCTTGGATATTGAAAGCGCAACAATTGCATAATAGTGATGAAGTATTGTGTGCACTGAGTTTAGCCTATACTGCAAAGATGTCCATCAATCCTACTTTAAGATGGATGAGCTATGAAAAGAAAATAAAAAATCCTTTGGAGCAAGCCATTCAATTAAATAAAAATAATCCTAGAGCGTTTACTTTAAAAGCCAGCTTGCAATATAAGATGCCAATGTTGTTAGGTGGAGGTTGCCAGAAAGCTGCTGAATTAGCGGCTACTGCAAAAAATATTTTTGATCGACAAAAAAATGAATTTACCATTTACCCGCATTGGGGTAGGCCTATCTTAAATGAGATTGTGAAAGCTTGTTTAATTGACTAAGTATCATTATTCATTTTCGGATAATCTTTCATCTACCGCATTTGCAAACATTCTTGCACTAATCTTTTTCAATGGGTTCAATCGCATTTCATGAAATCCTTGACGGGCATATAAAATACGAACACATTCAAATAATGCAGCAGTAAAGGAACTTGCATCTGCCTTTCCTTTTCCTGCAATATCAAAAGCCGTTCCGTGGTCGGGACTGGTTCTTACAATAGGTAATCCTGCAGTGTAATTCACACCTTCTCCAAAAGCCAAAGATTTGAATGGAATTAAACCTTGATCGTGATACATGGCTAAAACACCATCAAATTTTTCATGTTGACCTCTAGCAAAGAATGCATCCGCTGAATAAGGGCCAAAAACCAACATATTATTTTTTGCTTCCTTGATAGCTGGTTTAATAATTTCAATTTCTTCTTTACCAATTAATCCGTCGTCTCCTGCATGTGGGTTCAAGGCTAAAACTGCAATGCGAGGCTTATCTATTCCAAAATCCTTTTGAAGACTAGTATTTAAAATTTGCAATTTTTGCTTAATCTTATCGGCAGTAATGAATTTATGTACTTCTTGTAAAGTAACATGTTCGGTGACTAATGCCATTCTTAAATTTTCAGCAACGAGTAACATCAAATTTTCAACGTTTCCAAAGGCGTGCTGAAAATAAGGGGTATGGCCACTAAATTGAAAACTAGGTGATTGAATATTTTTTTTATGAATGGGCGCAGTAACAATACCATCAATTTGTTTATTTTTTAAAGCCTCTGTCGCTTTTTCTAAAGATATTAATGCATATTTCCCTCCCAATTCATTGGACTCTCCTGGCGTGATGGCCACTTCTTCCTCCCAACAATTCAAAACATTTACTTGCTTTGGATTTACTTTACTTAAATCAGATATGGATGCAAAATTCAAACCATATTCTGGTAAACCTTTGCGGTAAAAATTAAGACTCTTATTGTTGGCAAAAATGACAGGGATCATAAATTCCAATATCCTACTATCGGATAAGGATTTGATGATAATTTCTATACCTATCCCATTTAAATCTCCACAAGTGATGCCAATAATAGGTTTTCTGATGTCCGGGCTCATATCCAATTGATTAGGCTGTAAAAGTACGCACAAAAACCTAACTTTGCTACATGCAATACACGCTAAAAAAATCACTGGGCCAGCACTTTTTAAAGGATGACCTGGTATGTATCAAAATGCAACAAGTATTGCAGGAGCAGCCTATACAGCAACTTTTAGAAGTGGGTCCTGGAGGAGGTGCCTTGACGCAATTTATCATGGATTTGCCCATTGAATCATTTAAGGCGATCGAGCTGGATACCGAAAAAGTGAACTTTTTACAACATACTTATCCTGCGTTAATGGGTAAAATAATCAATGCCGATTTTTTACATATGGATATTCCTTTTGAAGGTGAATTTGTGGTGGCGGGTAATTTTCCTTATAATATTTCAACCCAAATAGTTTTCAAAATTTTAGAGTGGAAACAACAAGTACCCATGATGATGGGTATGTTTCAAAAGGAAGTGGCCGAAAGAATTGTTGCAAAACCACATTCCAAAGCGTACGGAATTTTAAGTGTTTTGACGCAGGCATTTTATGATGTGACTTATTTATTTGATGTGCCACCTGAATCTTTCACGCCGCCGCCTAAAGTAATGAGTGGTGTTATTTTATTAAAGAGAAAAGATATTTTTCCTGTGTTAGCATCCGAAAAGAGCTTTTATCATATTGTAAAAATGGCTTTTGGACAAAGAAGAAAAATGTTACGTAATCCATTAAAGCCTTTTTTTACTCCGGCACAATTAGAAGATCCTATCTTTACAAAAAGAGCTGAAAACCTTACCTATGAGGACTATGCGGCTTTGACTTTTAAAATGCATAATGATTTAAATGATGTCAGGTAAAATAATTATTACAGCACCGGTTCATTCCTTTTTATTGGAAACACTCCAGCAAAAAGGGTATCAATGTTTGTATGAGCCTGAGATTACGTATGAAGCACTCCATGCAATAGTAGGAGATGTTGTGGGCCTCATTGTCACAACAAGATTAAAAATTGATGCCACATTGCTTGAGCATGCGAATCAATTAAAATGGATTGGTAGATTGGGAAGTGGTATGGAATTAATTGATGTAGCGTGTGCCGAAAAAAAGGGGATACAATGTGTAAGTAGTCCCGAAGGAAATAGAACGACAGTAGGAGAGCACACCTTAGGTTTGTTATTGAGCTTAATGAATCGTATAAATAGTTCCTATGAAGAAATAAAAGAAGGACACTGGTTGCGCTCCAGTAATAGAGCAGACGAGTTAACAGGGAAGACCGTGGGTATTATAGGCTTTGGAAATACAGGCACTGCTTTTGCTAAAATGTTGCAAGGGTTTGATGTACAAATTTTAGCACATGATATTTATAAAGATGTTTCCTCCTTTAAAAATGACTTTGGTCAAATGAAGCCAGCTAGCTTGCAAGAAGTGCAAGAACAATCAGATGTTATAAGTGTTCATCTGCCTTTAACTTCTTTGACTCGACATTATGTGAATGATGATTTTTTCAAAGCCTGCCTTAAAAAACCCTACTTTTTGAGCACTTGTAGAGGGGCGGTTACAGATACTTTTTCGGTCTTACATGCCCTCCAAAATCAATGGGTGAAGGGGGTGGGTTTGGATGTGCTTGAAAATGAAGCTATCCAATCTTATACTACTGAGGAGCAATCACTTATGAATGAATTATATAAGTTCCCTCAATTTATTCTAACCCCACATATTGCGGGGTATAGTCAGGAGGCCTACCTTAAAATGGCTAAAGTGGTATTAGAAAAATTGGCCATAATTTGACCCTAATTTAATATCTTTGTAAGGTGCAACGCTGCAATTTTTGTGGCGTTGTATTTTTTTTATAACCAAATGGAAGATCATGAGTGAAATTAACATGTATGTAACGCAGGAGACATTTGATAAAATGCGTGAGGAATTACAGCGCATGAAATCGGTGGATCGTCCAGCGGCTTCTAGAGCCATTGGGGAGGCGCGTGAGAAAGGAGATTTAAAGGAAAATGCTGAATATGATGCTGCGAAGGAAGCCCAAGGAATGTTGGAAGCGAAAATTAAACAATTAGAAGTAGCTGTTTCTAATGCTAAAATTGTAGATACCAGTACCATCGATACGAGTAAAGTGACCATTTTAACGAAAGTCACAATTACGAATCATGCTACTAAAAAAACAGTAACTTATCATTTAGTAGGGGAAAAAGAAGCCGATTTAAAAGCGGGTAAGATATCTGCTTCCTCTCCCATTGGGAAAGGGTTGCTTGGAAAGAGAGTAGGCGAAGTGGCGGAGGTACAAGCGCCCAATGGCACTATGAAATTTACAATTGAAAATATTACAATTTAAATAGGAGCGGTATCTTAAATAGGAGTGGCATCTCTATTTAGGAGTAAGAAATATTTTTTGTGGCGGCTATCATAACATGATAGCCGCTTTATTTTTTAGTAACTTTAATTATGCATTAACGCAATACCCTTATGACTTTATTTACAAAAATTATTCAAGGAACCATTCCTTCTTATAAAATTGCAGAGTCTGAAAAGTTTTTTGCTTTTTTAGATATTTTTCCGTTGCAAAAAGGGCATACCCTTATTGTTCCTAAATTGGAAATAGATAAAATATTTGATGTGCCTGATGAATACTTGGCCGAACTTTTATTGTTTGCCAAACCCATTGCAAAAGCAATAGAGGCAAGCTTTGAATGTAATAGAGTAGGGATGGTCACTGTGGGATTAGAAGTGCCGCATGCACATTTGCATTTGATACCGATCAATCAAGCGAAAGACATGGAATTTTCAGGTCCTAAATTAAGCTTCACTTCAGAAGAAATGATTGCCATTCAAAATGATATTGTAAGCAAGCTAAAAGCCTAATTATAAAGAAGTGGATACTAAATTGTAAGCAATCTTCTTTTGAAAATCCTATTTTTTAATTCTATCGGGGTTTTTGGCTAAAAATGCATCCCAGCCTTTGAGCCCTTTCACACTAGGTAAAACAGGACCACTAATTTGATACCAATGACATAATGCAACAGCTAAAGCATCGGTAGCATCATAATACTTGGGTTGCTTTGTAAGTTTTAAAGTACGTTCCAGCATTTTCCATACCATTTCTTTATCTGCGTTTCCATTACCTGTAATGGATTGTTTTACTTTTTTGGGAGCATATTCGGTGACGGGCAATTTAAACTGCATAGCCGCTGCAATGGCAACGCCTTGCGCTCTTCCTAGTTTAAGCATACTTTGAATATTCTTTCCAAAAAAAGGAGCTTCAATAGCAAATTGAGTAGGATGATGTTGTTGAATGACATTTACCATTTTCACATGAATCATTTCCAAGCGAGCGTAGATATCTTTTTCCTTCGTAAGTTTTAAAACATCCATCTCAATTAATTCAGGATGCGGTCCCCCTTTTAATAGGGCATACCCTAATATTTGAGTGCCTGGATCAATTCCTAAAATAAGAGGCGATTTGGATATAT